>JANPLJ010001304.1:0-3022 GCA_031426475.1 Pirellulaceae bacterium
TCAGCCTGCTGGCGACGAAGGGACATTCTTTCAGAATTTCCCTTTCACGTCAGGAGTCGATCTAGGCGCGGAAAACGAGCTTCGTTTGGGTGACAAGTCGTACAAGCTGAATGAACAATGGCGGCCCGTCGTTTTCTCGAAGACAGGCAAGATTCCTGAAGCCGATGTGGTTTTTGCAGGATACGGGATCGTCGCTCCGAAAGATGGTAAGCAATCGGAATACGATTCGTACGTCCATCTCGATGTCGACGGGAAATGGGTTCTCGTGTTTCGCCAGATGCCGATGGATATCACACCTGAACGCCGACAGCACCTGGCTAGGTATAGTTCGTTGCGTTACAAAGCGATGGTAGCTCGTGACCGTGGTGCGATTGGCTTGGTCGTTGTGAGTGGGCCAACCAGTCAAGTTCGGCAACAGCTAGTGCCTCTTCAAACCGACGGGGCGCTTTCGGGAAGCAGCATTGCGATTGCCAGCGTTCACGATAGCGTCGCGGTCGATTGGCTCGCCGCCGCCAAAGAAGACCTAGGCATGATCCAGTCGGAATTGGACAAAGGCGAAATGATGATGGGGATTTCTATTCCCGGCGTTAAGTTGTCGGCGCAGATCGATATCAAACAACTGAAGCAGGAAGGGAGAAATGCAATTGGACGTTTGATGGCCGGCGACGCACCAAGCTCCTCATGTTTGATCGTCGGTGCCCATATCGATCACCTGGGAACGGGCGGTGGCGGTAATTCGTTGGCTCGCGATGAGGAACGCAGTGGAATTCATCGTGGTGCCGATGACAACGCTTCTGGAGTCGCCGGGATGCTCGAGGTCGCTCAATATCTTGCAATACAAAAGCGTGAAGGAAAACTGAATCTCAAACATGACATTCTTTTTGCTGCCTGGTCAGGCGAAGAACTCGGCTTGATCGGATCATCCTATTTTGCCGACCACTTTGCTGGGACGGGAACGAACCCAGCGACGCTCTACCCATCGATCATCGCATGTCTCAACATGGATATGATAGGTCGATTGCGAGAGAAACTGGTGCTTCAAGGCATTGGTTCCTCGCCATTCTGGCCACAGGAAATCGAACGTCGCAATGCGATTGTCGGGCTCGATCTCGTTCTGCAGAACGATAGCTACTTGCCGACCGATGCAAGTACGTTTTTCATGAAGGGAGTTCCGATCCTTTCTGCCTTTACTGGACAACACAGCGAATACCATACGCCTCGAGACACTCCGGATCTTCTGAATTACGAGGGAGCTGCGCAGACCGCCAAACTGATGGGGCTGGTTGCCAGAAGTCTCGCAACCACCGAGCAAGCTCCAACCTTTGTCGCGCAGACGGCTCCCGAAAACCAGGGGACACGTGCCTCGCTTACCGCTTACCTTGGAACGATCCCCGATTACATCCAAGCAGACATTAAAGGCGTGTTGCTCTCCGGCGTCGCAGAAAGTGGCCCGGCTTCGGAAGCAGGCGTTCGCGCGAAGGACATCATCACGGAATTGGCAGGTAAGAAAATCGACAACATCTATGACTATACGTATGCGATCGAAGGTTTGCGGGTTGGCCAAGAAACCGAAATCGTCGTGAAACGTGGGGAAGAAACCTTGCGTCTGAAGGTAACACCGAAGTCGCGACAGTAAGCGGTAAGCGGTAAGCAGTGGCCCCGCGGCTCCGCCCGCGGGAAACGTTCTTGTCAGCGGACGGAGCCGCTGATCCACGATTTGCCGTACTAGCGTTCGACAAACAATGTCACAAACTGATTCGCGATTACATCGACTAGCCCTCGATCGGTCAGTCGCAATTCGGGAATCACGGCCAACCCTAGGAACGACAGAGCCATAAACGGTGAAGGGAGTACGCAACCGAGCGATGTCGCGGCGACGTTTAACTCGTCGATAGACTCTCGAACACGTTCGAGCGGTTGATCGGACAAGAGGCCCGCAATTGGAAGTGCGAGTTCGGCGATCACTTGTCCGCCGTCGACAGCGACCATGCCTCCACCAAGAACTTCGAGCCTGCGTGCTGCGACCAGCATATCTGCATCATTCATTCCGATAACGAGGCAGTTATGATGATCATGGGCAACGGTACTCGCAAGCGCACCAGACTTCAATCCGAATCCGCTTGCCAATCCGACGGAGAATCGACCGTGATGGCCATGGCGTTCTACGCAGAGCAACTTCGAAAGATCGCGAGCCGAATCTGCAACGACGACTCCGTCGTTTGAAAGTGTTGGATTGACATTCAGTTCTTTGGTGAGAATTTGATTCGGGATCGCTTGAATCACTCGTACCTTGTTGCTCGTTGCTCGGATCTCTAAATCCTGCATCGACAGTTTTGGAATGTGGGTCGTACGAATAACCGACGGATCGAGCTTCGAAGCAGGCAACGGATCGAGGAGTTGGCTTCCTTGAGCGACACATCGTCCTCGGTGAAAAACCGATGTCGCATGAAACTCGTTGAGATTGTCCAGGATCACCAGATCTGCTTGAAAACCTGGAGCAATCGCGCCGCGTCGTCGTAAGCCGAAGTAGTTCGCCGCATTGTAGCTGGCAGCCCGGATCGCATACGCCGGATCCGCGCCCAATGCAATCGCTTTGCGAACCAGAAAGTCGACGCCTCCCTCGGTCAGCAGATCTTGAGGCAGCCGATCATCGGTGACCAATCCGATTCGGTCTCCATATCGAGCGTCGACCAGTGAAACGAGCGCCTCAAGATTACGTGTTGCGGACCCTTCGCGAATCATCAAGTAACATCCGGACGCGAGTTTCTCTTTGGCTTCTTCCAGCGTCGTGCTTTCGTGATCTGACGCAACTCCCGCAGCCAAGTAGGCTTGCAACGCACTGCCCATGACACCCGGCGCATGACCATCCGGGCACTTACCTGCCTGTTCCGCGGCTTCGACCTTTTGTATCTCTTGCAGGCTCGCCGCGAGAAAGCCTGGGAAACTCATCATCTCAGCGACCCCAACCATCTTGGGATGCTTGAGCAACGCTCTTATGTGTTCGATACCGAGCGTAGCTCCG
>JANPLJ010001305.1:0-3032 GCA_031426475.1 Pirellulaceae bacterium
TGAAATCAACTCAACAAGTATACCAAATGCTTGGAAACGGCAACCTTTGGGATGTAGCCGAACGCTGCAATCGTTCGCTGTCGGATGCCGGGGTGCCATATGCTATCTGTGGTGGTGTCGCCGTTTGCTTGCATGGCTATCAACGCAATACCGTTGATATCGATCTGGTGACACGCCGCGAGGATAGCGATGTGATCAAAGCCATATTGACTGCGGATGGCTTTTCGTGGGACCAACCAACGTGCGAATTTCGAACTGAGAGCGGAATTGCGGTCCAGTGCTTGACCGCAGGTGATCGAGCCGGCAAAGGGAGCGAAGTCACGATAGCGGATCCAATCGGTGAATTGAACGTTGAAATGATCGAAGGTCTCCCCGTCGTGCGATTGTCTCGATTGATCGAGATGAAAATCGCTTGTGGTACAAGCAATCTTCGCCGGACGCACAAGGATTTTGCCGACGTCGTTGAGTTGATCGCAATTCGAAACCTGGATAGTTCCTTTGCTCGATTCCTTCACAAGTCCATCCAGCAAACGTTTCGCGAACTAGTCCGAAATGCAAAGAGTAGCGACTAGTGCTTCATCCAACTTAGATTTTAAGTTGGGTAGCCGAATTCGTCAGAATTCAGACGCAGCTCGAAAGGCGATGTCTACTGCGCTTCCTCCGAAGTCTTACGACATCGGCTACGAATTGAACCCCGAAATCTAAAGTTGGACGAAGCATTAGTGGCATACGCCTCCAGACTGTGCAAGGCATTTCGAGATCTGACCATAGAATTGCGCGAACTCGGTAGTCGACCGCAATTCGCTTGTCCGATCCGACGGCAATGGATTGTCGATCCATTGAGCGATTTGTCCGTGATGCATCACAGCGATTTGATGGCTCAAAAAGATTGCTTCGGCAATGTTATGGGTCACGAACAAAACCGTTCGAGAAAGCTCGCGGCATAAATCGAGCAACATTTCATTGAGCCGCCATCGCAGCAGGTCGTCGAGTGCCGCAAAAGGTTCATCGAGCAATAGCAACGTTGGTTCCGTGACGAGAGATCGAGCTAACGACGCTCGCATTTTCATTCCCCCCGAAAGCTGCGGAGGCAGTTTATGATGGTCAGCTTCGGTAAAACCAACCGAAGCTAAAAGCCGCTTTGACCTGTCTTGAATCTCCGCTCGATCAAAGTTTGATTGCAATTCAAGAGGCAGGCAGACGTTTTCGATCGCGGTTCGCCATGGCAACAGTGCTGGTTCCTGAAAAACAAACGACATTGATCGACGTGCCGACTCGATGGATTGATCGCCGATGCGGATCGTGCCGCACTGAATACTTTGCAACCCAGCGACGCTGCGAAGCAAAGTGCTCTTTCCGCATCCGCTTTGGCCGAGCAACGCCACAACGCTTCCTGCCGGAACCTGCATATCCAAGTGGTCCAGGATCTTTCGTTCGGATTGAGTGGCTCGATCCAGAAAGCTAACCGAGACCGAAGAACACTTGATGGTTGGTCCAGAGCGTCGTTGCTCGGAATTTAGCAAAGATCGTAGTCCCTTCATGTATCCAATGGTCTTACTTCGGCAATAGTGCCATGACCGATTCGCTGGGTCGAGCGATCACGTGACACGCGATCAGCTTACCCAGCCCTTCTACACGTGGTTTCGCCGCATCGATTGCGGCTTGTACCGCTGCTACATCACCGCGAATCACGACGGTAACATAACCGCCACCGAGTTTTTCTTTGCCGACGACTTGGACCGAGGCCGCTTTGCATGCGGTATCGATCGCTTCGAAGACGGCTGTAAAACCTTGTGTTTCAATAAAGCCAAGGGCCTGACTCGAGTTGCTGGACATAGTTTTCCCTGATTGCAATTCCGATGAAGTGAGTTCGATATTCTTGACGACCGCTTGTTCGATCAGTGGGTTGTATTCTGCGGGAGACATGATCGCACGCAAAGCTTCGGCGTCGGGCCGTTGCAGGACGATACTTACGGCTTTCGCGTTGAACGCCTCGGCGGCGTGCTGACCAGCCGCGATCGCGGTTTGCGTTGCAGCCGATGAACCGGTCAATTTGATGACGGCCCCCAGCATGTCGTTCCACTCCGCCTGCAGGACTCGAACGTCGGCCGCCTTCTGCAGCGCATCGAGTGCCACCATCGCGGCCGTCCAACCGTTGATTTCGATGATGCCTAAGGTTTGATCGATCAATTGCAGAATCCTCTAAGTCGCCGTTCAGTCTCCTTCAGTATGTTAATTCAACCGGTTAGAATTCAAAACCGGACCGAGACGAAATAATCATGCCAACGCAATCGAACCACGCAAATCTCATACAACTGTTACGACGCATCCCGCCGAAATGGGCTCTTGCGATCGTTGGCTTTGTTTTGGTCTATTGGCTCGGCCAGCCGGTTCTCAATCGTACTTTCGGTTGGAATTTGCCGACGATTGCTGCCATGCTGGGGGAAGGTCCAGCAACTCCGAAGGTGGATTTGGGGCATGACCGAACATCGCCTCGAGAATCTTCACCGGACATGGAACGTCCGGATCATTCGCCGCCAACATCAACAAACGATCGATCTCGTAACCCCTCATCCCCAGCCCCTCTCCCCGAAGACGGGAAGGGGGGAGCAGGAACGACACGAGAAGTTGCCAAGAAATCCAGCTCAAAGGTAGGCAACTCCAAAGCTAGCAACACGACCGCTCCGAATAAGCAGGATTCGAAGAGCGGCGATTTTCTGACCGAAGTTGAGCCGGATCACTATCGATCGCCGGCCGGTCTGTTCTACACGCGTGGGAGTGAAGAAGGGCATCGGCTCAAGCACATAGCAAAGCATTTAACCGACCAACCTACTCGGCCCGGCTCGCATGGCGTTTTCAACGGAGATTTGAATCAAGTGTTGCGTTGGATTGACGAAGCGTATCAAAAGGCGAAAAAGGGAGATCGAAGCGCACGCACCTTCAACGAAGATGATGGTTCGACAAAATACGAAGTCAACTTCGATAAACCGATCGGATACGTCGGTGGAAGCGAAGGGAAACGCAGAGGCAAG
>JANPLJ010001306.1:0-3329 GCA_031426475.1 Pirellulaceae bacterium
GCGAGCGGAATTCGTCTTCGAATCCTTTTTTGATGTGCAAACGATCGTGCGGAGCGAGTGGGTTTTTATGATAGTTGCCGAATTTCTGATGTGCGTCACACAAAGTTTGGCGTTATGCTAATTGGAAACCGATCCCACAAATCAAGAACGAGGACCTTCCGATGAATCGAACGATGCGATGGCTGTTCCTTATCAGTCTAACACTAGGAATGGTCGTTCGTTTACAAGCTGACGAGAAAATTTTCTCGGGACCGCAGGTTGGCGAAAAACTCTCGCCATTTAAAGTGCGAGGCGTTTTCGATGAAGCGGCGGGCACTGAGATCGATTTCGTATCGAAGGCAAACGGTCAGCCGATCGTCTTGATATTCGTACACGATGTGAATCGACAATCCATTAGCATGACTCGAATACTCTCGCACTATACGCATAGTCGCGCCAAGGAAGGTCTGGCGACAGGGGTAGTATGGTTGGATGACGATGCGACCGAAGCTGAGAACACGTTGAAACGCATTCGGCATGCTCTGACGAGTGATGCTCCGACCGGAATCTCGCTTGACGGTCGAGAAGGCCCTGGCAGCTATGGCCTGAACCGCAACGTGATGCTGACAATCCTCGTCGGCAACCAAGGAAAAGTGGCCGGGAATTTTGCGTTAGTTCAGCCGAGTTTACAAGCGGATTTGCCAACGATTCTTGAGAGCATCGTGGCGGTCGCCGGCGGAACGGTTCCTCAGCTGGAAGAGCTCGACGGCATGCGAGACATGATGAAAATGACACAGCGCGATCCCAAAGAGCCGCAAGTCGATAGTCCGAACATGCGTCCGTTGCTTGCTCCGTTGATTCAGAAAACAGCGACGAACGAAGCGGTAGATATCGCTGCGAAAGCGATCGAAGCATTCATCGAGAAAGACGAAGTGGCAAAAAAAGAGCTTGGTCGAATCGCGAGCACCATCGTCAACGCCGGTAAACTTGAGAACTACGGGACTCCTCCAGCTCAGGAATACCTTCGACGATGGGCAAAATCGTATGGTAGCACAACGCAAGATAAGAGTGAGAAAGACACTCCAGCGAAAGATCGTCGATGATGAGAATTGCGTGGCTGTTTTTATCAATCGCTATGTTGATCGTCGAACCGGTTCGAGCAATCGATTTCGATAGCGAGATCATTCCGATTCTGACGAAATCAGGTTGTAATGCCGGAGCCTGTCACGGCGCCGCGGCTGGTCGCGGTGGATTTCATCTGTCGCTGTTAGGGGCGAATCCTTCCGCGGATTTCGAAGCGATCGTCCACGAGCTGGAAGGTCGACGAATCAATCAAACTCGCTCGGTTCGCAGCCTTCTGCTTGCGAAACCAACTGGCATGCTCGATCATGGCGGCGACGTTGCACTGGATGATAATGGAGCCAAGCAATTGGCTGAATGGATTGAGTCGGGAGCTCCGCGTGGTGACTCGAGAAAATTAACGAGCTTTGACGTCGCACCTAGCCGCTATCTCGGAACCGATATTCCAAGCAGCATTCAATTGCGAGCGACCGCGAGGTTCGATCATAGCGGACCAGAAGATGTGAGCCGATGGACCGTGTTTAACGCTGCTGATCCTGGGGCGGTCGCTATCGATCGCGATAACCATGCACTCGTCAGTCGTCGAGGTCAACATACGGTCATCGCTCGCTTCCTGAATCGCGTTGTTCCGATCCAGCTCTGTATTCCACTTGCCGATACGCCGGTCAATTTAGAAAACGAACCGCGAGCCAGCTTTATCGACGACGAAGTATTGAATGTGCTTTCGGAACTACGGATTCCAGTCTCACCGCTGGCCACTGACGCCGAGTGGCTGCGACGGGTGACGCTGGATCTGACGGGACGGCTACCCGACCTGCGCACCCTCGAACGATTTCTTGCGAACAAGAACGAGGATCGACGCCAAAAGGTTGTCGAAGATATCTTCGCGAGCGATGCGTTTACCGAATACTGGACGTTGCGATTTTCAAGATTGCTTCGGATGCATTCGCAGCCCAATGACAAGGAAGGCCTCAAAGCATACTCTACATGGTTGCGGCAGGAGATTGGAAATGGAACGGGGCTCGATCGAATGGCGTATCAGTTGCTAACCGCGACGGGCGACTCGCATGTGATCGGACCAGCCAACTTCGGACGCATGGTCAACGATGCCCGCGAACATGCGGAGCTTGCTGGTCAGTTCTTTCTGGGCGTGCGATTGGGGTGTGCCAACTGCCACAATCACCCTCTCGATAAATGGACACAAGACGACTATCACGGGTTTGCGGCAGCTTTTGCGAAGCTCGACCGCGGTCGTTTGGTGAGCTGGACCACGCGTGGGGCCGTTACCAACTTGCGAACCAACGAACCCGCAGTTCCACGCATTCCAGGCTATCGCGATTTGAATGTTGCTGGCGACTATCGCGAAGAGATCGCGACTTGGTTGAATTCCGAAGGCAAAGGCTATTTCGCCCGAGCAACCGTCAATCGACTTTGGCAGGCGATGTTCGGTCGCGGATTTGTCGAACCAACTGACGATCTTCGCGAAACGAATCCGCCCACTCACCCTGAACTGCTCGACCGACTCGCAGATGATTTTGTAAAGCACAGCTACAGTATTCGTCATACACTGCAGCAGATTGCCCTCAGCTACACCTATGCGAGAAGCAGTTCCACGGTCGATGGAAATTCGTCCGATGACCGATTCTACTCGCATGCTTACAGTCGACCTCTTTTACCCGAAGTCTTAGTAGACGCGATCGCAGATGTCACCAGCGTTGCGCATCGTTTCGAAGGGCAAGCGAACGGCGTTCGAGCCATTGCAATCGTTGATCCGCTAGCGCCAGCCCCGTCGCTCGATATACTCGGACGTTGCACAAAAATAAGAGAATGCGACGAGACAGGGACATCCGCGAGCGGTTTGTCGTCACAGTTGCATTTGCTTAACGGAGAATTGATCAATCGGAAGTTGGTCGAGGAGAATGGCATGCTATCTAGGATGATCTCGACGGACGCTTCGGACTCGCAAATCATCAGTCGATTTTATCTGCGGGCGCTAAGCCGACCGCCGAGTGATGCAGAGCTCAAATGCTGGTGTAAGCTCGTGGAAGACGCTAATCAAGCTGAACGGAAAAAAAAGCTCGAAGACTTTGTGTGGAGTCTCGTCAATAGCCGATCGTTCTTAGAGAATCACTAGGAAGCATCTTATGAATTCTTTACTCGTTCGACGATGTGATGGAATAAAGCGACGTGATATAGTGCGATTCGGTGGCCTATCGGTATTAGGATTCGGGCTTGCCGACTGGTTTCGATTGCAGGCCACGGCACAATCG
>JANPLJ010001307.1:0-1382 GCA_031426475.1 Pirellulaceae bacterium
TCAATGTTGTCAATTGGTTGCTGCGTTGATTCTGTCGTCATCGCGCTTTTCGAGAATAATGTGTCGAAAATGGAAGTGGCCGTACTAGTGTATCGTCCAAAATTAAAATTGGGGTTGGTATCGTAGCTACGTTCGCCAGAACGTGGTTAGCCACTTTGATCTTTCACCACGCTCTGGCGAGCGTAGCTACTCCAATTCTCTGGATGTATGAAACACCAGTTTAACTGTTGTATGCGGGGTACCATAAGCCATACCGACCCGATTTGGAGCGTTCGCTTTAAAACGGTAGTGATCAGTGAAGTCAGGCGGTTTGGGGGGAATCTTCCTCCGTTGCCGGTTTTTCCCCAGGTAACGCCTGTAAAGGTCGATCCTCTCTTCCAGGTTATGTCTGTTTTACCGATTTGCGAGACCCAAACATGAAAATCAATCGTAAGGTCCTCTCGATGGCCCTCGGCGGGGCAATCCTCCCTTTGGGAATCGCGGCCGCCAACGAGTCCTTTCCACTGCCCAAGCCACTTACAAACACAGGCAGAATCAGTGATTCTGCGTCCACCATTGGCACTTCGACAGTGTTATCACAACGTCCGCTGAAGACCGTTTCGCAACAAACGGCTCAGGACCAAGTGCCAAATTCAAAACAGCCCGTTTTTCGCAACGCTAGCTATGCAGCGCATGATTCCGAACACGTCGAATCGATCGTCATGGACGACTCGAGCTATATGCCAGACTCTAGCTGCGGCAGCGGATGTGCGGCGAGTGGCTGCGACAGCATTGGCTGTGACAGCACTGGCTGTGGCCGCGGTCGTCTTCTTGGTTGTGGAATGGGGAATATGTTGGGCTGGGGCGAAGTCGAAGCACTGCTTTGGTGGGCACCTACTACCAAAACGCCACCACTCGTGGTAACCGGTGGAGCGACTCAGTTCCCGCAGACGGTAGTTTTGGGGGGACCGCACTCCGAGCTTGGTGGAGAAATGATCCCCGGACTGCGAGCCAACTTTGGTTTCTGGTTGGATGATTGCCAATCGATCGGTGCCGGAGGTCGAGTGTTTGGTCTCTTTGGTGGCGACACAACGCAAACCTTCCAAAGCGACGGAACCACTACGCTTGGTGTTCCTTACCTGGATGTCTTTGGTCTTAGCCAAGGTCAGCCGATCGAAGGAGCCCAAATCATCGCCCAGGGTTCCCAAGGAGCAGGGGTCAATACAGGCTTCGTCACCGTGGACTCCGATACGGATTTCATCGCAGCTGAGGCCTACGGTCGGTTTTTGCTTGCACGAGCAGGAACGAGCCGAGCTGACTTGATTGGGGGCTATACGTTTGCTCGACTGGATGACACGCTCGGTCTTGGTACGCAGTCGGTGAACGGCATCACCGATACGATC
>JANPLJ010001308.1:0-1120 GCA_031426475.1 Pirellulaceae bacterium
TCTAGAACGACCTGGTTTCGGCTTGATTCGCGAGCACGTCGCTCGATGGCATGTTTATTGCTGTCGAAAAGTAGCGTAGACGATCCGCACAAGAGATGCGCATCGATACGGACTCCCTTTTTTCACCGTGATCGAATCGCCAGAGAGACGTTCTCGCTGCCAGAGTTTCACTGTTGGAACGTGTCTTGGACTGTTGTTCTAGATGTGTCAGTTCAAGTAACGGCTTCAAAAGCTTTCGTCACGCTCACAATCATTTCATAAAGAAGTCAGAATGCAAACCTCGAACCTACCCATTGACGACGATACTCAATCGGTTTCCTATGAAGTCAGATCCGGCGGATATGAATATGGCTATACGCTTACAACGGACTTCGATGGTCGCGACGAGCTCGATACGCACGCAACCATTGCTTCCAGAATCGTGTCCTTAGAAGTCTTGATGCCTGTCCTGGACGGGATAACAGTTTGCCGACAGCTAGGAGCGACACCTGAAACCGTGAATGACGTCGTGATCACGCTTTCAACGAATACCCAAGAAGCCAATCAATTGCTTCATTTCTTATTGGTAGCCAATAACGACGCGGCGCGAGTCTTCAGTGCCAAAGTCCTCCTAGAAAGAGTACGGAGCATGCAGAATCGGTTTCTTGATGAACTCAGTGGAATGGTCACTTTA
This sequence comes from Pirellulaceae bacterium, assembly GCA_031426475.1. GTDB lineage: Bacteria > Planctomycetota > Planctomycetia > Pirellulales > Pirellulaceae > JAIYDQ01. The sequence goes on from JANPLJ010001308.1 coordinate 674, forward strand.
GCCTACCAAGGCTTGGTAATCGATCGCATTCGCCATCAAGTAAAGCTGCATAATATCCCCCTTGATCTGACCCCGTCCGAATTTCGACTCCTCGAAACCCTCATGCAAGAACCTGGGCGAGCCTATGACCGAAAGGAACTTATCAGTTTTGCATTGGGCGAGAAGACGATTGTTCTCGAGCGGACAATCGACGTCCATATCCGTTCTTTGAGAAGAAAGCTCGGGGAACTCAGCGAATTCATCGAGACCGTCCGTGGTGTCGGATACCGCTTCAACGATCGTCGAGGGGACCTTGCCGACGAACGGAACTAAGCCACTCGATTTCGCGTTGCTGAGAGCTAGTCATTGCTCCCGCATTCCGCTTAGCGAGGTGAAGTCAGGAGGGAGGTGTGGGAGGACTTCGCAGGTTAGTTAGTGAAAAACCGAACGATCCGCTGGACACGTCTC
>JANPLJ010001309.1:0-3429 GCA_031426475.1 Pirellulaceae bacterium
CCTACGAAACCACTTCGAGGCGTATAAAGAATGACCGATCCGCTTACGACAACGCTACCGCCCGACGAGCCTTGGGTAACGCGGGTGATCGTTGCCGACTCACCAGGAACCGTTCGCATAAAATCATTCGCTTGAACGTCAAGAACATTCGCGCTTGAATTTCGTGGAATCGAATCGTAGGTGTCGTCGATAGCATATTTTTCACGATCGGTAACATCAACGCGATAGTCTTCAACTTCGCCGTTGTCAGCCGCACCCGTGACGGCCAGCCCAGGCGTCTGCGAAAGCCGGAATCGAGCATACGTGCCGCCTAGCAAAGCCCCAGCGGGTGCCGCAAATCGATGATCCACGCGTCCCGTGGAGACCTGGACATCCGACAAAATCTTTTCGCCGGCGTCGGTCCAGTCACCGTCTTGATTGAAGTCGATCCAACCACTCAGGTAAGCGATCGAACCTGTCGCATTCGTGACCGTCACACGGGCGAGATTTTGAGTATCGTTCGCGACGATTGGACGTGCAAAGACAACTCCGTCTTCATCGTCGATGACGATCGAATTCGAATCGAGTCGCCCAACAATGTCGTCACCTGTCGCTGTTACATCGGGACTGCCATTGGATTCGAAGTCGACGTTCGTTCCCAAAACGAGATTCGCGTCGAAGCCATGGCTTGCACCGTTTTGAGCCAAAAAAGTCGGAAACGGACTTGGCGCATCGCCATAATCACGCGCCGGTTGATTTAGGAAGTCGATGCCACGAAGCGGAGTACCATTGAAGGTAACAATGTGCTCGCCGCCGACTGGGTATGTCTGGATAAAGCCAGGTGGAACCACTTCACGAATCGCATAGGTTCCAGTCGATGGCGGGTTGAGGCTAAAGCTTCCATCAGCGGCGGTGATTGCCGCTGGCTCACCGATATCGATCCGATCATCACCGTCTAAGTCAACATAGATCCAGAAGCCGCCGATGCCGTTCTCGCCGGTATCGCGAATTCCATTTCCGTTCGTGTCAGCCCATTTGAACCCAGTTACTGACTGATTCGGGAGAATTTGACCAAAGTTAATATTGGATACGGTTTGACTAAGACCGACGGTAATGGTTCTCGCAACGCTCCCAGTGAGGCTCCAGTTTGTCGGGGCGACCGAACGTATGGACCATGTCCCAGGACGAACTGGAAGTCGATAGTTGCCGCTACCGTCTGTAACGGTGCGTGCTTCGCTTACATCCAAGATAGCATTGTTGTTATAGTCGGCGAAGACGATTCGGTCGCTTAAACCTTCATCTCCACTGCTTCGATTCCCGTCACGGTTTCGATCGTTGAAAACCGTACCTGTTACGAAGCCCGACTGGTTGCTCGTCGATAACCCAAAACCAAGGACTGCCGGAGTATTCGAGATCCCTCCTCCAAAAGCCATTCCAAAGGTCGGCGCGAATTCATCGTCAACGAATTGAAGGGGCGCGTCATCCGCAGTCCCAAATATACCGTCCACCCCAGTACCAGCGTTGACAAGGGGGATATGGAACTGGTCCATAATTCCGTTAACCGTGTTAAATGTGTCCTGGTGAATACCGCCATACGTATGGCCTGCTTCGTGAGCAACGACAGTTGAGGTCAATTCTGCGAATAGATCGAGTGTTGTTGCCGTCCCAGCCTTGGGGATCGTCAAAGCTTCAAAAAACAGAATATCGAGCATAACGAGGGCATTCTCTTCTAAATCGAAGTTCCCGATGTCGATCGACTGAGCAATTCCTAGCAATCCGAATGCGGGTGGAATCCCAAAATTGGCTTGAGTTCCGCCAATCATCACACGTGTCACATTCGGCTGCCCTCGCAATTGAGGGTTATCCTTGGTGTTGGTAACGAAAACCCCAAAATCGCCAGGGTTGCCTGTTGTCGGAAAATATCCATTCTTTCCATTGATACCGACCGCAACGTCGACTTTTTTACGTACTCGACTGGTAACTTCATCGATTACACGACCTTCATCCGCAGCCGTCAGACCGATCTGTGGCAATAGCGTTCCAAGTTTTGGGACACGAACGACAGGCGGGACCGTTGGCAGAAGTCCAAATAGATTCACGACTGGTGTTTGGACAAAGCCAGGATCGAAATCCAACAATAACGTTTGGACGGTGCCAGCAGGCTGACTCTCGGCCTTTGGACGGAATGTCCGAAGGTTCAAAGTATAGGATCCGATCTGGTCTCCGATCCGAATCGCGTATCGCCCGGTCGTATCGATAACATAGGTTAGATTTACCAGCCCATCCGTAAATCGGGGCGACGTTGAATTGGGTGCCGTCGGTGTGCCAGGAATAGGCGCAAAGTTATTAAGCCCTGTAGCGACAAGGAGTTCTTTGCCATTGATGTCAGCCAACTGAACGATCGTAAAGCCGCCTGGAATCGCGTTCAATCGCACATCTAAAATATCGCCCTTTCGGAGGTCAAATGAATAATAATCCTCCGCGGCTATTGCGGTGACAGACCCCGCAATGTTGACGATGTCGCTCTTGCCAGGAGCTGTTCCAAGATTGACGAACTGAGATCCCAAACGCGTGTCGTTGGGTTCAATTTCTGAAACGTTCAACGTGATATTTGCGGCACCCTCTGCACCGCCTTGGGTTCCGGAGCTACTTCCTCCAAGATGACTATTCAAAGTCTGTAATGCAGCATCATAACTGGCTTGACCGTTGAAAAGCATCCGCGATAGAGCTGCTTGTGTCTGCGGCAATGGAGTCGTCGACATAAGTCTTCGGTCCTCCAGCATCTCGACAATGGGGCGGCGAAGTGCACTTTTCAACTGGGAACGTTTCCCGAGCCATCGTGACCAACGGGATTCTTTGCGAGTACTATTTTTTCGCGAATTCGACATGACGTCCCCAGCGAACGAGATAAACGAGCGACCGGCGCGCTCAAAAAGCGGAAATGCCAGTCCTGATAAGGGCGGATTATAGAAAGCCGCGATCGCTGCAACTCAGTAGTTGTAGGCAATCTATGACGGCTTCCAGACTCGATTCTAATTGGGGTGAATACCCTGTCAACGAAATCGATCCGGTCTGAGATGCCCATTTTGTCAGTAAAGTTCCCCAAGTATGCCGATTATTCCGGCAAAATACCGCAGGGACAAGCAATGTCGCTGTTCTCTCGCGTGTGCGAAACGGTCACTGCAACAGGTCAAACATCCACTTAGCACTCTAGGATACCAAAATCTTTCTCCCCCTCTCCCCGTCTTCGGCGTCTTCGGGGAGAGGGGGGTGAGGGGCAGTATCGCCTGGAAACTCCGCCCCCTCACCCGCAGAGCATTGGTATCTACACAATTACGAAAGGAAATTCTTTGATCTTTCGCAAAAATGCAAAAGACCCCCACGAATTCCATTCGTGGGTGAACAAGCTTCGTGAGCTAGAACGCAACATCAATTTGAATCAGACCCCCA
>JANPLJ010001310.1:0-1416 GCA_031426475.1 Pirellulaceae bacterium
TGGGCAGCGTGCAGGCCATCTCGACGAGCGCCGATGGCGTGCAGATTTCCGAGTGGTTCCCACGGATGGCGAAACAGATGCACCACGTCTCGCTCGTCCGCTCGATGACTTCAACTCAGGGGATTCATGAACGTGGAACTTACCTCGCACACACCAGCTATTTCATGACACCGACGATTTCGCATCCCTCGCTCGGAACCTGGGCGGTAAATCTGCTTGATTCAAAGAACGCCGTGTTGCCAGGCAACATACTCATCAACGGCAGCCCGCAGCATCCGCGCAGTGGTTATATGCCAACGCACCTTGCGCCGCTCCCGATCGTCGATCCCGGCGAGGGTCTTCAAAACGCGGCGCTCTCTGCAAAGATCACGGAGTCGGACTTCGCGCGACGAACCCAGTTGGCTCAGACGGTTGGCAGTCGTTTTGTGCAACAGACGCCGCATCGCGATGCCGCCGCGTATTTAAAAGTGCAACAAGACGCCGTTTCGCTGATGAAGAGCGAGGACTTGAAGGTGTTCGATATTTCGCTCGAAAATGCGACGACGCAGGCTGCATACGGAACGCATACGTTCGGCAAAGGTTGTCTCCTTGCACGACGGCTTGTAGAGAGCGGCGTCCGTTTCGTCGAGGTCGAGGATGAACACAATTGGGACACGCATAACGACCAGATCAAATCGATGGAGAACATGACGCCGACTACCGATCAAACGATGGCGGCGTTGATCGACGACTTGAATCAACGGGGTCTGCTTGAAAGTACGCTCGTCGTCATGGCGACAGAGTTTGGACGCTCGCCGCAGATCAGTACTGTCACCGCCGGTCGCGGACATCATCCCGCAGTCTTTACCTGGTGGATTGCCGGTGGAGGTGTGAAAGGCGGCTACGTCTATGGCAGCTCAGACAAAATCGGCGAACATGTCTCGGACAAACCAGTCACGATGCCCGACTTGAATGCGACCATCGCCCAGGCCATGGGGATCGACCTACAACACGTCGAGCACTCACCCTCCGGCCGACCTTTCACAGTGGCTGACAAAGGCCAGCCAGTATTTGAGTTGTTCGCGTGAGCCAGAGTACTCGCCCCACTCCATGTGCCGTCCATAGACGTTGGTTGCAGTAAGAGAAAACACAGAGGCACAGAGTACACAAAGAAGATTTCGCCCGTAGTGGAATTCGCTAGAGTTCCTACTACGTATTTCAAAGGGCACGGGAACTCTAACGAGTTCCACTACGCAATTCGTCAAATGGAATCGTCCATACGTGAGAGACAAATGAAACCATGAAAACAGTATTTGTATTCGCGATGCTTCTATTGATTGCTTTGATTTCCTTCGCCAACGGTGGTGAAACCATCCTCTGGTATCAGAAGTCAGCGGTCGCTTGGCACGAGGCGTTGCCGGTGGGCAACGGTCGGAT
>JANPLJ010001311.1:0-3751 GCA_031426475.1 Pirellulaceae bacterium
TCAAGGGCTTTTGAAAGCCGAGTTCAACTTCTTTGGGCCCCAGCGCATCCGAGTAGGTTGCTTTTGCGCTACCGTTTGCCTCGGCAAATGTGGCCGGTTCCCAATTCCAGTTTTCGCCGCTTCGCACGCTAGCTGCCGAAGTCTGTTTCGATTTACACCAATCGGCATCTTCACGCGAGGCATCATAGGTTTCACCCATAATGATATCGGCTTCGCGAATCGGACCGTCTGCGCTCACTTGCCACGACGCATCGGTGATGATCTCTTCTCGAGTACCATCTTCGTATTCGACGTTTACTTGGACTAATAAGGCTGGTGTCTTACCATAGAAATTTTTGCCGGCCTTGTTGGGGCCGTATCCGACTAACAAACCATATCCCACATAGCCCGCATACCAACCTTCGGAAACGATTGCACCGATGCAGTTGTCGCCACTTTTCATTGACGCGGTCACATCGACGGCCTGATAGTAAGCTCGTTTGAGATAGTCGCTCCATCCAGGAAGGAAGTACCCGTCGCTCACTTCGCGGCCGTTCAAGAACAAGCGATAGTTGCCAAGCGCCGATGCATATGCCGTTGCGCGTCGAATCGGCTTCTGCGTCGAAAAGTCTTTGCGATAGTGACGTGCCGCAGGCAGACTCAGCTGCTCGCGGTCGGCATGCACGGGCGTTTTATCGAAGAACGAAATCCACTTGGCTTTCCAATCGTCGCCCTTTAACAACCCCATTTGCCAGCTAGTTGGTTTGCTCCACTCGGAAACAGCGTCATCTTTATTCCAGACTTGGACAGCCCAGTAACAGCGTTGTCCCGACTGCAATGGTTTGCCTGCATACTCAATATGCAGCGATTCGCCATCGACGACTTTTCCAGAGTCCCATAGATCTGCGTTCCCATCGACCAGCAGCGATTCGGAGGTTGCGACCAGAATACGATACGCTGTTTGTAACTCGCCCCGCGCTTGCTCATCATCCGATTCCAATCGCCATGACAAGCGCGGAGCGATTGTTTCGATTGCCATCGGAGCTTTCAAGTATTCACAGCGCAGGTCCAGGGGACGAAGCTCGCCCCATGCGACTTCGTTGGCCAACAAGCAAGAAACAAAAATACAAAGACGAAAAAAAGTCATCGGCGTTCAGTATTCAAAAGGAAGGAGATTGAGATTGCTTTGCGGTGTGCCAGCGTGCCCATTTTGGCGTAGCCGAATTCATAAGAACTAGCTTGTCGTAACGCATTATTTGGATTGCGGCGCGACCGTGACGTCGATTCCCGCTGGAGCTTGAAACTCGGTCGCGATCGATCCGTCGGCGTTCTTCTTGTGACTGACTACCAACGGACCAAGCGGCGTTGGAAATGTCCCTTTTGCATAAGTCAGGTGGCCAAGATGCGGTGAGATCTCGATCTTTCGGCAACCGGGTGCGGTTGGTAAGACACCGAGAACATGTCGCGTTAGCCAAGCCGTCGGACCACCCGCCCAACCGTGACAAAGACTATGCCGGAATCCAACATAACAGTGCGCTCCGAAATCGCCATGCAAGTCCTTCTTGCCTTCTGCAACCAGTTCGTCGATGCGACCTGCATTCTTTGTCCAAGCGAGATCGAAATCTTCCCAGAACGTTGTCGCACCAAAGTCGAGCATGCCGCCCCAATATTGGCTGACGAAATCCAAACCCGTCTCGACTTGCCCTGCCCCCGCTAAAGCGTTCAGAACATAAAAACCATAGAAAGTGCTCAAATCACTTGGACCACCTGGTATAAGAACCACCTTTGCTACTTCGCGGGAGTCACGCAACCCTGCCAAGGCAAGCAATGCAGCTGGCGACTTGCGACCGCTGGATTCAGGTTGATGCCGGCGCAATTGAGCGGCAGTCGATTCGCAAAGCCGTTGAAGTTCTACATCGCCTAGAATCTCCGCCAGATGCTGTCCGCTTTGCATTGTCAGGATCATCATGGCTTGAAGCCCTTCATGCACCGCTTTCTTGTTTTCGAATGTCGGCCAGTCGAGGAACCGCATTCCGTCTAGCTTCTCGCTTCCTTGGTCATCGACGAACGTCGCGAGTCGCTTCAGCAGGGCTGTCAAATAAGGCTTCTGTGCTTGCAGATATTCTAGATTTCCGTGGTGCAAGTACCATTCTTCGTGAATCAAAATCCACCACATGGAATACGAGCTGATGCCATTCATCCATTCGGTAACCGGTGTTACCTCGCGAATCATATCCAAGCTTTGGGGGACGACATCGTTGTAACCGAAGACCGCATTGATCACGCTGACTTCGGGATGCATGTCGCCCAACCAAACAAGCCGGTCTCGCTTTGTTCCATCCCAAAGGTAGTCCTGCATATTCAAGTGGACCGTGTAGGCGCCGGTCTTCCAGATCTGATTGAGCCGTTCATCCGAGCATTCGAACGAACCGACATAGGGCAGATCTCGCAAGATTAATTGGCTGCGGACCTGACTGATCTTAATCTCGCGATTCGACTCGACGTTATCCAGCCGAACAAAGCGAAACCCACCTGGCCCAATAGTTGTTTTTCCTAGCCAAGGCAACTCGACCGTTTGATCTCGCAATGCATGGTCATTTTGAGCGCCTCGCTCGCCAAGCTCCGCCATCGTTTCCGCGACAGATTCACCGAAACGAACTCGTAATTTCGGCGGCTCCTTGTCGGGGCCGATGGGTGTGACTATCTCCAAGAGTCCTTGGATCTCGACTCCAAAATCGATCACAACTCCGCCGCCCGATTTCAAAATCAAAACGGGCCCGGGCTCCTTCAGGACTGCTTGGCCGCTTTTCGATTGCAATAGACGTTCTTCGTTGGCAACTCCTTCGGGGGTCTTCCAAATGATACGAGTCGGATGAATCGTGAACGAAGAAAGCGGAGAGGCGACTGCTTTATCGCTTAGATTGGGTGGCACTGCGGATGCCCGTTGATAGAACGGACCGACAAGTCCGATCATAACGCAAGCGAAGACGATCGCGTTGTGAACACCAACGGTGGTCCCGCGGCTCCGCCCGCGGGCCGATTCTTCGTCAGCGGGCGGAGCCGCTGACCCACGATTGGCGACACTTTGCATTCGACAGAAGAGCTTCATGAACTACTCGGTTTTCATCCACATGGGCGCGGTAATGAACCAAGCGATACACGAGATGAGCATGATGCTCTGCATCGGACCGCTTTCTAGCTTATGAAACATAAAAAGTAGTGGCGGAACAATCGTGCCGACCAAAGACAATAGACCAATCGGTTTCGCAATCGTATTCATTGATATTTCCAGTCGAAGTTGTAAAGAGTTTTTTAAGCTTGAGCAGGTTGCGGACCAATCGTCTTGGTGAAGACGACATAGAGCAAGCCGCATGCAATCGCCGTCGGCAACGGCAAGTAGGACGCGAAGACTTCGTGCTGAAAGTGCAAGTACATTGCGACGGATACAGGGACCAACCAAGCGAGCAATACGCTCACATTGAATGACGATCCTGACTTCAACGCAGGATCAGTCGCCATTCCAAGACCTTTTGCAAAGAAATGATCGACGACAATAATTGCTCCAACCGGTGCCAAGATCGTTCCGTAGATTCCGACGAATCCGAGCAGGTTCATGGCGAACGCGGGGAAAATCCCAGCTCCGATACAAACCGCGCCGGCGATCAACGTGCTGAGCGTTCGGCTCATATTGGGGTTGATCCCCTGGAATGCCAATCCGGCTCGATAAATTGTCGGATTCGCGGTTGTCCAACCAGCAATAATCACGCAGATC
>JANPLJ010001312.1:0-3198 GCA_031426475.1 Pirellulaceae bacterium
GAGATGACTCGATCGGTGGCGATACTAATAATGATGGGACAACTACCGTCGGTGGGCCAGGTCAATGGGAATCGCTGTATGTCGATAACCCGACAACGCGACTGGAGCATGTCGAAGTTCGCTACGCGGGAAACGTCGCGAATCCTGGCAACACTTTTGAACCGTATCGCGTGGCCGCGGTCCATGTTCGGAACGCATCCTCACCCGTTTTTCGGAATTTGAAGATTCTCCATTCCGAGAACATTGGGTTGCAAATTGAGCAATCGGGGGCACCTCGTTTAGAAAATGTCACGATCGAAAAATCGGGACGTGAGGCAATCTATCAACAACTCACCGCTGCTCCGATCTACTCGAATCTGCGTTTCATCGATAACCTTGCCGATCGCATTACCGTTCAAGCCGGTACCATCGGTACCGATCGTACTTTTGATTTCAACAGTTATCCAGTCTACATTGCTGGCGACCTGACCATCGCGCAAAACGCAACGTTGACGCTCGTACCTGGAACCGCCATCAAGTTTCCAATCGGCGCTCACTTTCTGGCCCAGGGCACTTTGATCGCCATTGGAACTCCAGCCAAACCGATTGTGCTGACCAGCTTTAGCGATGATACCATCGGTGGAGATTCAAACGGCGATGGAAATGCAACCGTCGGTGGACCTGGCCAGTGGGAATCGCTGTATCTCGATAGTTCATCGAGTCGACTGGAGAATGTCGAAGTTTGGTACGCGGGAAACGTCGCGAATCCTGGAAACACTTTTGAACCCTACCGCGTCGCTGCAATCAATATTCGTAACGCTTCCTCACCCAGCATTCGAAATACGAGAATCCGACAGGCCGAAAACGTCGGGCTTTTCATCGGTGCAAACGCCTTACCAACCCTAGATGGATTGGCGATCGAAGCAGCGGGTCGCGAAGCTATCTATCAGTCTTTGACGGCGTCGCCTGACTATCGAAGCTTGCTATTGAAGGAAAACGGAGCCAATCGTATTACGTTGGAAGCCGGAACGACGACCGGCGTTCGGTCGCTTAACTTCAATGGTTACCCAGTGCATGTCGCTGGCGATCTGACCGTTGCTGACGGAGCGACCTTGACGCTGGCTGCCGGCACTACGCTCAAGTTCCCCATCGGTGCGCATCTGTTGGCGATTGGAAATCTTCAAGCGATTGGAACGGCGAGTCAGCCTATCATCTTTACCAGCCAAGCCGATGATTCTGTCGGGGGCGACTCGAATGCCGATGGAAACATAACTGTTCCCGGCCCAGGCCGCTGGGAGGCTATCTATCTCGACTCTTCGGCTTCGACCCTTGAAAATGTCGAAGTTCGATACGCTGGCAATGTTGCCAATCCTGGAAACACCTTTGAACCCTACCGAGTGGCGGCTATCCAAGTCCGAAAAGCTGCCCCAACCATTCGAAATGCGCGTATCCGATTTGCCGAGAACTATGGCTTTCAGTCGCAAGCGAATACGTCCCCGCGATGGGAAGCTGTTTCCGTCGAAAATTCCGGTCGTGAAGCTATCCTCCAAGCACTAACCGCGAATCCGACTTACGCCGGAATATCGTTGCGAAACAACGCTGCCAATCGCATTACCTTGGATGGAGGTACGATTCTCGTCGATCGACAATGGAATTTTGAAGGGATTCCGGTCTATGTCGCCGGTGATCTTTCCATTCACCCCGACGCTGGTTTGACGTTGGCTGCAGGCACCATTTTCAAGTTTCCGCAGGGAGCGGCTTTTAACGCGATCGGAACGCTGATTGCGGAAGGAACCGTTGCAAACCCGATCATCTTTACTTCGATTAAAGATGATTCGTCAGGCGGTGATTCGAACGGCGATCAAGCAGCCTCGAATCCCCAAGCCGGAGACTGGGAGTCGCTGTTCATCCAAAAGTCGTCATCGCGATTGTCCAACGTCGATGTTCTCTACGCAGGCAACGTAGCGAATCCAGGGAACACCTTTGAGCCCTATCGCGTTGCCGCGGTTCGCATCGAGAATGGTTCCAGTCCCAATATCGACCGGTTGCGGATTACCAATGCCGAGAACGACGGGATCGCCGTACAATCCGCGTCGACGCTCACGTTGACCAATAGCCAGATTATCGGAGTCGGACGAACTGCAATCAACGTCGATAATGGATTCGCGACGATTGCGGATTCGTTGTTACAGGGTGGTAACATCGGCGTTCGAATCGGATCGTCAGGGACAGCCAGTGGAACAGGCAACGCTTTCTTGGGTTTTACAACCGCAGCTCTGAATACCCAAACCGATTCCAGTAAAGCCATCTTCGAAGGAAATTGGTGGGGGCATCCGCTTGGCCCCAACGATCAGTCGGCTATCGATGGTTTCGTAAACGCCAATCCGCTCGGACAAAACGTTAGCGACTACGTTCGCTATGCAAGCTGGCTATCGACGCCACCGATCGGATTTCGCTTTGGGCCAGCCGTCGCATCGGCTAAACTCCTGCCCAGTGGTGACGCGATCGAAGTGACCTTCGTCGATCCTATTCAAACCGCCAGCTTTACGGTGGACGACATTTCAATCACTGGAACGTCGGCTCCGACCGCTACGCTGGTGACTCAGTCGAATGCCAAGCAGTATCGGATCGCTTTGTCCTCAGCGATCAATTTAAGCGGCAGCTATACGCTTCGAATCGGGCCGAATATTCTGTCACTTGGCGGAGCCGAGATGGATAGCGACAGCGATGGACTACCGGGGGAACCGAGCGACGCATTTTCGCAAGTCTTCCAAATCGATCGCACCGGGCCAGTCATTGTCGGTGCCACTCCTACCGGTGTCATCACTCAGTCGCTGTCGTCGATCACCGTAGCCTTCAATGAACCGATCGATGTCGATTCGTTGAATTCCTCGCGAGCCACGCTCACGTTGCCAAGCGGTGGGACAACACAGATCCTATCGATGACGCCTCTTGCGGGCAATCAAGTTGGATTGACCTTCCTCCCGCAATCGATCAATGGCGTCTACACCCTGACTATCGATCCGGTTATCCGCGACACGAGCGGCAATCTGATGGACCAGAACAATAATGGGATCACCGGTGAAGAGATCAACGATCGATACACCAGCTCGGTGACGTTAACCCGACAACCGCTACGAATCATTGCGCAGATTCCAAGTCTATCGACGAACGAGGCGATTGAATTCATCAACGTCACGTTTAGTGCACCGATCGTCG
>JANPLJ010001313.1:0-4119 GCA_031426475.1 Pirellulaceae bacterium
CCGCATCGACGGTTGTATTGAATCCGACAACGCCTCCAAAAGCACTGACCGGGTCCCCTGCGAAGGCTTTTCGGCATGCAAACGACAGCTTGTGAGCCCATGCGGCGCCGCATGGGTTGTTGTGCTTGATAATGACAGCCGCTGGCCGCAAGAAGCTTCGGGCGATGGAAAGAGCGCTGTCGAGATCGAGCAAGTTGTTGTAGGAAAGCTCTTTTCCGTGAAGCTGACGCGCGGTTAACAAAGATGCGGTTTGACTGCCCGACATGCGGTAAACTGCGGCCCGCTGATGCGGATTCTCGCCGTATCGCAGCGACGCTTTGTGAATCAAATGGATATTCGCCTCGACAGGAAGCAGACCTTGCCCCGCATCTGTGCTAAAGTAGTCCGAAATGGCCGTATCGTATGCTGCGGTTGCAGCAAAACATTCAGCGGCAAGACGTCGTCTCAGCGACAACGACGTTCCACCAGTCGTTTGGATCTCGTCAAGGATCGACGAGTATTGCTCGGGACGAGTGGCAACGGCAACGAAGGCATGGTTTTTCGCGGCAGCACGGATCAAACTGGGGCCGCCGATATCAATTTGTTCGATCGCTTCGGAACGCGTCACACCGGGTTTTGCGATCGTCGCTTGGAATGGGTACAGATTTACTACAACCAAATCAAAACGCAGGATATCGTGATCGTCGAGCGACTGCATGTCTTCGGTGACATCGCGTCGAGCAAGAATACCGCCGAAGATTTTGGGATGGAGGGTCTTTAGACGACCGCTCATCATTTCCGGAAAGCCCGTGTATTGAGTGATATCCAGGACCTCGATACCGCTTTCGTGCAGATGAGCTCTGGTTCCACCAGTGCTATAAATCTCAACTCCCATGGCTCGTAGCCCGGAAGCAAAATCGACGAGACCGAGTTTATCGCTGACGCTGATGAGTGCTCGTTGAACTGGTTGGTTATCCGTCACCGCTGACTTGCCCTTTTGAAATGGAGGCAGAATCGATTTCACCCACCCGTAGAGGGTAAAAAACGATCAAAAATTACGAAACGATCCTCGAAGGAGCCATCTTACCATCGATATATAGAAAAGCGTAGGTTGGGATATCAGGTAGTACAGAGCATGCCTGCTTCTTTGGGTGCCACGGTCTAAGCGATTTATGCCATCTCTCTGGCGGGTGGTTTTTGGTAATTCTTAACGTTTACAGGGATTGAATCAAGTCTTCCGGTCGTCCGGCCGATATCAATGTTGGCAAGGCAGATTCCACCCAAGAAACCTGCGATCCTTTCGATTGCTTGCAAAGTATGGGTTGGTCGAACGCCTTGACGCAACGCTCCGGTATGCTTACACTCGCTCCGCGACTAAACGCTAGTCAGGGAAAGAGTTACGGCGATTTGCCGGGTAACCAAAACGGGAGCATTGTGCCGTGACGAAGAAGGAAATCGTGAAGGCGATTTCGGAAGAAACTGGACTGACTCAGCTTGAGATCAAGCGGATTGTCCAGCGTACTTTCGATGCCATCATCGAGACGCTCGTCGTCGAAGGTCGAGTCGAACTGAGAAACTTCGGTGTTTTCCAAGTTCGGCCTCGAGCGGCGAGAAAGGCGAGAAATCCGCGAACGGGTCATCAAGTTACGGTACCAGAGAAGTTCGTCGTGACTTTCAAGCCAGGTAAGGAGATGGAAAAGCTAGTAAAATCGATCGAGGGAACCGAGGCTGCCGAGCGAATTCGAGCGGCCATCGCTTCGGGAGAAATTGAGCTGGCATCCAGCGACGAAGATTTGAATGATGATCAAATCGACAAAGAATAAATGGTGAGTAGAGTACTCGGCGCGCGGCGTCGAGGTGCGTGCGACATGAAATGTCGCCATTTTCGGAGATTAAGGAGGAGAGTTCGATGCGACGCCAACTGTGCTTGATAGTGCTATTTAGCTGTGCTCTTGTGCCGATGGTCGGATGCATCATCCCCGCCTATTCCGCTTTGCCGCAACGACGAGCTGAGCAATTGATTTACACTTCCGAGAATCTGCGTTCGCTTGTCCAGGAATGGGAGCGATTCTGGTTCATGGATCAACCCGATCACATGACACCATGGCGTGTCCACGGCGGCGTAATCTAGCATGATCCTGGGCACGCTCGACAAAGCAGGCCAATATGCCGCTTGCCATCCTGGCTTGTTGGAAGGTTTCCGGTTCTTACAGCGACCGTCGCTTGAATTGCTTGACGCTGGCAAACACGAAATTGACGGACAGCGGCTGTTCGCGATAGTCGCTCATGATCAAGGCCGAGGACTCGAAGGGGCTTTCTTAGAATTCCACCGTAAGTACATCGATATCCAGTACGTGATTAGCGGCCATGAAATCATCGGTTGGCAACCGCTGGATCAATGCCGCCAAGTCAAACAACTCTACAGTCCCGAATCCGACCTAGGGTTCTTCTCCGATCGTCCGAAGAGCTGGTTTGAAGTGCTACCGAAATCCTTCGCCATCTTTTTCCCCGAGGACGCGCATGCTCCGTTAGCTTCGAGCGGACCATTGCACAAAGTTGTCATTAAGGTTGCCGTCGACTAATGTCGCGAATACAACATCGGTAATCGATGGCGATTTCTTCTTCGCAGTGCCGTTTGTTTGAAGTTGCTTGGGAGCCCGCGATACGTCACCAAATAGACGTTCTTCAGGAATCGATTCGACGGGTGCATTTGACAACTCTGGATCGGTGCCTTGTGGAATCACAAGCGGTTGCAACACGGCCAAAGTAGGCTTGGCATCTACCGTTCCAGGCGCTTCCTCCACAATCGGGACACTCTGCCCCGATCCTTCGGTGGAATGATCGAATAAAGACGCGAGGAAGCTCAGCGGAGGACTAAAGAAACGAATGATACTATTGAGCTGATTCAGCCGGACAATGGAGGTGTCGAGCGAGTTGACGCGACCATCTTTATTGACATCGTAGATGTTCGAGATACCTACGGAATTCGCGATTGTAGATTGGTTCTGACGGACGACGGCAGTATCCAGGGAATTGGTCCGAACGGTTACTGGTGGGCTAGAGTTTCCAATATTCATATCGGCAACTGCGTTGCCGAAATAAAAGACATCGTTCGACGTGAGCCCCGTATTGGAATTGGCAAGTACAGTCACGCGCAACCAAGTATTCAGAATCGCGTTATCCGCGAATGCGATTTTGATGCGACTCGAACCAGCCAATCCGGCGCCGGGAAGAACCGTGATCGTTGGTATAGCAGTTGATGGCGCAAAACCGACAAGATCAATTCCATCCCAGGTTGCGAATTGGAAGTCGGCGGACGTGGGGGTTGCGGGTAGATTCGCAACATCCACAACCAGCCCATTGAGTCCCTTTACGTAGTTCGTATAGTTGGAAAACGATGGCGTTTGTCCGGCTAACAATGGCGACTTGTTGATGTCGATCGACCCCGACGGATTCCCGGTGCCATTGCCAAAGACGACGCTCGTCGATCGGTTATAAAATATCTGTCGATTGAGGGCCGTTGGACCAGACACAAACGCCTGGACCTTAAGTGTGGCTTGACCTTGGGTGTAGACAGCGAAAAGGTTGCCACCAATATCGACGTAGTTTGCTTGTACCCATCCAGTGCCAAAATTCACGACGTCATCTGAATTGCGCCGGACGACAAGCGAATTCTTGAACCCTGACAACCTGAGAACTTCGCGTTGATTGAGCGTCAGCGTATTGATGCCGTTGCCAGTAATATCGATTTCTTCGATATCGAGGATTTGATTGTCACGAATCGTTGTCAAGTTTAACGAGATCCCGCTACCATCCAATCGAAGTGTGTCGTTGCCTGTACCGCCGGTGATACGCTTAAATGTGAGATTGCTGATCGCCAAGGTATCATCGCCTTGCCCTCCTATCAGAACATCGGCTCCACCGTTTCCAATGAGAATATCGTTGCCGCGAGAACCGTTCATGACGTTCGGCGTAGCAGTACCAGCGAGTGTCTCACCAACTTCGGTCCCAAGATGAGTGACGGACGCGGTAAAGTTGCCACCGAAGATCAAATAGCTTTCGCCAGCGAAATTCTTAAGGTTGCCTGCCGCTCCGGCGTTGAAGGCGCCGATAATAAAATCGTCAAAACCATCACCGTTA
>JANPLJ010001314.1:0-1679 GCA_031426475.1 Pirellulaceae bacterium
TCACTCGTTCCGGCGAATCGCTTAAGTGCGGGAAGATGCGGAACTGAAATCCCTCATCACCACTTAGGCCAGTTTTATCCTCGGTTTCCCCCAGGGTTCCGACGAAGATTCGGAAATCGCCGGTGCCAAACAATGCAGTGGGCGTCTCCCGCGCTTTCGGGTCGTAGCTCGACTGGAAGCGAAAGGTCAGTGTGGCGGGGCACTGGTTCAATTGCTTAACCTTCCCGAAGTGCTCATCCATCGGACAATTTTCTGAACCAAGCGATCGAGGGTTTTAATCGATTGGATGAGATGCTCTTCTCGGGTATCTTCGATCTTGTTGTGAGAGATGCCACGTAGACTTTGGACAAAGAGCATGATCGTAGGGATTCCAACTCGGCAGACCTCGGCCGCGTCATGTAGCGGGCCCGAGGGCAACCGATGGGACTGTCCACAGACTTCCACGATCGCTTGGTCAGCCAGCTCGATTAGCTCAGGGTGAAACGGAAAAGGTTGAATTTGCCAAATCGTTTTCCAATCGACGTCGATCTTTTCTTCCTCGGCTATTGCGAAGCTTACCTCCTTGGCTTCGCGATACATGGCTGCCAGGGCGCCGGCGCTGAGGTGCCTTTGGTCGAGCGTCATCTCTGCTTCGCCGACCACCGCCGTGACAATACCGGGTTTGGTTTTAACGCTACCAACAGTACAAACACCTCCGTGTTTCGTCGCAATCTCTCGAATCGCCAGGTGGAGTCGCGACACTCCGGCAAGTGCGTCCCGGCGATAAGCCATCGGTGTTGAGCCGCTGTGGGCTGCTTGCCCGGTGAACGTAACTCGATGACGCTCTACTCCGAAGGTTCCTTCCACGGCACCCATGGGGAGGTTCATGCTTTCGAGTACAGGCCCTTGCTCGATATGCAGCTCAACATAGGCCGCGACGTTTTGAAGTCGCGATCGACAGTTTGCGACGTTTGACAAATCAATTCCGCATCGCTTCACTACATCCTCGAGTCTTTCTCCGCTGCTATCTGTCAGATTGCGGACGCTATCGATGTCGAGTACGCCGGAAGCTGCGCTGGAACCAAAGAGACTTCGTCCAAAACGAGCTCCTTCTTCGTCGCACCAATCGACCAATTTGATCGTGTAACGAGGCTTCCCTTCGGCAGCGAAACGCCGAACTACCTCGAGGCCCGCCATGACGCCTAAGCAACCGTCCAGCCAACCGCCATTCGGTACCGAGTCGATGTGGCTACCGATAAGAATCGACTGATCGGATTCTCCAACCAGCGTCACCCACAAGTTCCCCGCTTCATCTTGGCCGACCTCGACAGGTAGGTCACGCAATTTTTCTCGAACCCAAGCTCTCGCCCTCTCCCAAGTAGGGCTGAATGCAACTCGCTGCGCACCATCGCTATCGCCGGTAAGCGTACGCAGTTCTTTCAGCTCGGCTATCGTACGTTCCGGTTGCAATGTTTCGCTCATCCGCAATTCCTATCTTAAGCCGAGCCGGTAACTGATATTTCCCTGAAGTGCTTTAGCTGCACTTACATGCGTGTGAAACAATATACCGTTTCCTCTTGACCCCAGTGCATCTTCCATTCTTATTTCTCGGGTAGTGGATCTTGCTAAACATCCTTCGGATTTTGGATCTTTAGTAAGATCCACTACGTTCAACCCCCACGTTTTAGTCTCGAACATGC
>JANPLJ010001315.1:0-3455 GCA_031426475.1 Pirellulaceae bacterium
CGCTACAACTGTCTTCAAACGCGTTGCGCGTCAATCAACTTGGCTTGCAAGTTGTCAGCAACAACATCGCCAACGCCAATACGCCCGGCTACATCCGTCAAGAGTTGATCCAGGCCCCGGGTGGCGGATATCGACTTGGTGGCTCAATCGTAGGAACCGGTGTCAGGGCTGTCGGCGTCCAACAAAAGATCGATGAATTCCTGCTGCAGAGTATTCGCGACGTTCAGAGCAAGATATCCAAGAGCGAGGGGCTTCAGGAAGCGAACAGCCGACTGGAGACGGCCCTTTCCGAATTGGGGGACAACGATCTTTCGACTGCGATGAGCAAATTCTCGAACGCGATGCAGGACGTCGCCAACCAACCGGGGAACGCTGCCATCCGATCGTTGGCTATCCAGCGCGGACGAGAGCTGTCCGAAGGGATCCAACAGTTATCCAGTCGTGTGACTTCGATCGCAGGTAATGCTAACGAGGAGATCAAGAGCACCGCAAGCCAGATCAATCGGCTGACGGCGGCGTTGGCAAGCTCCAATAAACGCATTGTCGAGTTAGAAGGCGGTAGCTTGTCGACCTCGGATGCAGTTGGATTGCGGGACGAGCGAATCAAAACACTGAACGAACTCTCAACGCTCGTCGACATCCAAGCGGTGGAGCAGGAAAGCGGGGCCGTTACCGTTATCGTGGGCGGTGACTATTTGGTAGCAGATGGCCTTTCGAGGGAAGTATACTCCGTCAACGCGGGTGATAATGGAGAAGGGTCCGCAGAAATTCGAATCGTTGACACCGATGCAAGGTTGCAAGTCGCGGGGGGGCGACTTCAAGGCCTATACGATGTGCGTGACGGCTCCGCATCGACCTTTACAGGTAAGCTCGATGGTTTTGCTAGAAATATCATTCGTCAAGTGAATCGCGTTCATTCACAGGGACAAGGGGCCAATGGCTTGAACGAGGTTGTTGGCGACCCAGTCATCACCGACAGCACGCTGCCGATCGAGCAATCCGGAAGCGATCTCGACATCGACAACGGACGCTTTGTCATTCAAGTACACGACGCCAGCAGCAATGAAACTCGTTCCTTCGATATTATCGTTCGTCAGCAAGGAGGAGCTAACGACACGACTGTCAACGATCTCGCCGCTCAGTTAAATCAGATAAGCGGGCTCCAGGCATCGACCACAGCCGATGGTCGATTTCAGATTCGTTCGGCTTCGTCTGCCATCCGGTTTTCGTTCAGTCAGGATACATCCGGCGCATTGTCGGCGCTGGGCTTGAATACGTTCTTCACCGGTGATTCTGCGTCGAGCATTGCCGTTCGTTCGGATATCGTCAACGATCCATCGCGACTTGCGATCAGCCTGGATGGCCCCGGGAAAGGGAATGCGAATGCCATTGCGCTTGCTGAAGTTTTTGACAAAGCGGATCAAGCTCTAGGAGGGCAGTCGTTACGAGAAAGCTACGAGAGCATCATCGCGGTCACGACACAAGACATCAACTCGCAACAGAGCATTACCGACGGCCTCAAAAATTTCTATCAAACGCTGGAAGCCAAGCAACTTGGTTTGTCTGGTGTCAGCCTGGACGAAGAGGGTATCAAGATGCTCCTGTATCAACGAGCCTTTCAAGCGAGCAGTCGAGTGATCGCGACGACCAACGAGCTACTTGATACGTTGGTGAAACTTGTTTAATAGACCGCAACTATGATTTCTTCTTTTTATCCTGTATACGCCGGACGTGTCAGCGACGCTTTAGTTCGCAATCGTTCGCTGTATCAAGTTCAGTCCGACCAAGCAACGCTCCAACGCTTGCAAACCGAGCTCGCAACCGGTCATCGTTTTCAGAACATCAGCGAATCTCCGAGTGCGGCGATTCGCGTCATCGGACTACAACGAGCCCAGGAATTCAAAGAGCAGACTCTCGTCAATCTCAAGAGTGCACAGGGTTATCTGAACGTTACAGAAACGTCGCTCTCCAACGTCCAGGATATTCTCAATGAAGTCAAAGGGATTTCTGTAGAGGCTGCGTCCAACGTGATCAGTGAAGCCGATCGTGAAGGCCTTAAGTCGCAGGTCGATTCATACCTAGCTCGATTGGTAGGCATTAGCAACCAACGTTCGCAGGACCGATATCTTTTTACCGGTGGTGATGTCGGGCAAGAACCGATTGAACTTCGCAGTTCCCTAGTTCGATTCCATGGCGATGACCTCGATCTATTGGCGATCGGTGACCAGAATAGCTATGTCACCCACAATGTGACTGGGCAACGTGCCCTGGGAGTCATTTCAACAGGTGTTACAGGGACCGCGGATTTGTCGCCGTCTTTCACGCCGGATACTCGATTGTCGGATCTGAATGGTGGCCAAGGAATCAACCCTGGTGCCATTGAATTTTCGAATGGAACGAGCAACGTCATCGTCGACCTCGCCAACGCGGAATCGATTCGAGACGTCCTGGACGGGATCAACGCGGTTTCGTTGGACGGCCGCGCGGTTCAAGCGACGCTCGGAGCCAATGGGCTGCAAATCAACTATGTAGATGCGCTGCCCGGTACTCTTCGTATCCGAGATAGCGGTTCCGGTCGAGCGGCCAAGAATCTTGGTATTGCCACCAACGTTGCATCACCCCCGTTGCCGAATATCGGTAGCGATCTGAACCCGATTATTCGCAATACGACGCTGCTGTCGCAACTCAACAACGGCGCGGGGTTGAATGTCACCGGTGGTTTTCGAATCCTTCAAGGCGACCAGGCGTTCACCGTCGATCTATCTACGGCGACGACGGTCGATGACGCATTGATCGCAATCAATAACTCGGGCGCATCAGTAATTGCTGACATCGCGCCAGGCGGGCGAAGCCTGAGGATTCGATCGACCGAAAGCGGGTCCGATTTTTCGATTACCGAAAACCTTGGTACTCTTGCGCAGGACCTTGGATTGCGAACTTTCAATGGTCAAGTTCCCCTCTCCAGCCTGAATCATGGCCTTGGACTCGAACTCACCAACGGCCCGGATCTGACGTTTACTCGTAGCGACGGAACCGAGTTCTCGGTTGATTTGAATTCCGCGGTGACCGTCCAAGATGTTATCAATCTGGTGAACAACTCGCCTGACAATCAAGATCCCAACCTACGTATCACGATCGCAGAGCAACCGTTCAACAATAGTTTGACGTTGCGTGCGACGGTCCCGCCGCCCCCGGTGCCACCTGCATTGCCGTCCGTACCGATCAGTGTTCGATCTGCGGGCGGCAGTACGGCTGCCTTCGGACTTGGTTTGACGTCAAGTGGTGCTACTTCGACAACCGCCACGATCGTCGGAACCGACTACTATATTGAAGGCCGAGATCCTAATCCGCAAGAGACGCAAGGAGTTTTCAATACGCTCATTCGATTGCGCGACGCGATCGAAAAAGGGGATATCGGGGGGACGACACGAGCCGCACAATTGCTCGATAAGGAT
>JANPLJ010001316.1:0-19292 GCA_031426475.1 Pirellulaceae bacterium
GTCGCTAGCAAACTTGGATATTGAATAAAACGTTGGCGACGCCGTTCCGGCAGAACCGAGGTCTCGGATTGCCGGAACGGCGCAGACTATCTTTCTCAAACTGACGAACTCAATTAGCTGCTTGTTCCGGCCTACGGTAGTCTCGAAAGCGAGGCGGCCTCCTTGCAGGCTTTCCCACTTTTCCTAAGCCCCGATAGGCTTGCCCCCATCGGACGTTCAGGTTGGCAGCTAGGCGTCGGATTGCGAGGGGATGCAGGTATCGCTAAAGCCGTCTCAGGCCGTCTTCGGTCATGGCGCATGGAATATCGACATCGATTTCGTCGATGCGATTTAGAGTGGGTGCGTCGAGTACAAGGTCGATTGCGGCTAGGCTTTCTACGAGTTGCTCGACGGTAGTGGCCCCGACCAAGGTTGAGGCGACGAAATCGTGTTGCCGGCTCCATGCGACGGCGAGGGCTGTTGTTGTTATCCCTAAGTCTTGGGCGATGGGATCGAGGCGCTTGGTTACTTCGATGGTTCGATCGTTAACGAATCGCTTTGCCATGCGTTTCTGCCGCTCACCACCGTTAACGAGATAATCGGTAAAGCGAGCATTGTCGGGGGGTCCTTGGTTGTACTTGCCAGTGAGCACTCCACCTCCGAGCGGTGAATACGGCAAGAGACTCACACCCTCGCGTCGGCAAACCTGAGCGAGTTCGCTTTCGCAACGACGATTGATCAAGCTGAAATTGTTCTGGACCGTATTGAAGCGAACGGTGTTTTGCTTTTCAGCTGCCCAGAGACTCTTCATTACCCCCCACGACGTTTCGTTGCTACATCCCACGACGCGGATTTTTCCTTGCTTCACGAGGTCGTCGAGGGCTCCGAGGATTTCCTCGTAGGGCATTCCGTGATCGGGCCAGTGCGTCTGGTAGAGATCGACATACTCGGTCTGCAAGCGTTGCAACGAACCTTCGATCGCTTGAAAAATCTGACGACGATCGAGCGCAGTGCGGGTATGTCGAACCGGTGGCGTGAACCAACCGTGTCCGGGGCCTGTGATTTTCGTTGCGATCAAGATACTATCGCGTGGCTTTGTCTTCATCCATCGACCGACGATCGATTCAGTGACACCGACGCGTTCGGCCGAAGGCGGAACCGGATAGAGTTCTGCAGCATCGTAAAAGTCAACGCCTTGATGATAAGCGTAGTCCATGATTCGAAACGACAATTGTTCATCGCATTGCGAACCAAACGACATCGTTCCCATGCCGACGCTGCTGACAACCAATCCACTTCGCCCCAAACGTCGCTTTTCCATAAACTATCCTTCAACCATGATTCGAAGCATACGTCGCAGAGGTTCCGCTGCTCCCCAGAGAAGCTGGTCGCCTACCGTAAAGGCTGACAAGTATCGGCCTTGATTGGCGGTTCCGAGTTCCAGCTTTCGAAGTCTGCCTACCGGGCAATCCAAACCGCCAGTGACGGCCGCAGGAGTAAGCTGTTTCATCGAAGCTTCTTTGGTATTGGGGACGACTTTCGCCCACGGATTGGCGTCGGCTAAGATACCTTCGATCTCACCGATCGGAACATCTTTCTTCAGATGGATCGTAAGAGCTTGCGAATGACAGCGCATGGCACCAATGCGAATGCAAAGACCATCGACGGGGATCGTCCCCGGAGCTAAGCCGAGAATCTTGTTGGTTTCGGTCGGTCCTTTCCACTCTTCTTTGCTCTGTCCGTTATCGAGATCTTTATCGATCCAAGGAATCAAACTACCGGCCAACGGCACGCCAAAATTCTCTGTGGGCAAACCATCGCTTCGCAGAGTCATCGCAACGGTTCGATCGATATCGAGAATTGCCGACGCAGGGTCTTCCAGGTTTTTCGCAACAGCCGCATGTGCCGTCCCCATTTGTTTGAGCAATTCACGCATGTTCTGAGCGCCGGCACCGGATGCAGCCTGGTAGGTCATACTGGTGAGCCACTCGACGAGATCATGCTTGAAAAGCCCGTGCAGCGACATCAGCATCAGCGAAACCGTGCAGTTTCCACCAACGTAGTTCTTGACACCTCTGGCAACGCCGTTGCGAATCACGTGATCGTTAACGGGATCGAGAATGATGATCGCATCGTCTTTCATTCGGAGGGTCGACGCGGCATCGATCCAGTAACCGTTCCATCCTTTGGCACGGAGCTGCGGATAGACTTCGCTGGTATAGTCGCCACCTTGGCATGTGATGATAGCGTCCATCTTGGAGAGGCTCGCAATATCCAACGCGGGCAAGAGTTTTCCTGTTTCGCGACCGCCCAGCCTTGGACCATCGCCACCGACATTGGACGTGCTGAAGCAGACCGGCTCGATGATCGAAAAATCATTTTCCTCGGTCATGCGTTGCATCAACACCGACCCGACCATTCCTCGCCAACCGACTAAACCAATCTTTTTCACTTTGTATCCAAAACTAACGGGGTAATAGGATTGCAACACGGGGAGCCGAAGTTGAAAAACTTCGGACGAATCGTTTTTCGGACGCTTTTCGAACTTCGTCCGAACTCTAACGAATTCGACTACATTTGCCGGACGAAAGCACTAGGATAATTTGATTGTTCTATCAAGAGAATCCGCAATCTCGCTGGGTTCGCAAAAAAGCGTCATCGGAATCGAATCCAGTCGCTTGATCAATCGTTCATGACGCTTCCCATCGATCGGGCGTTCTTTCAGATCGCGTATGAGAATTCCCATTACCTGCCTCGGAAAACGCGAAGCAAGCTTGGCATAGATCTCTGGATCACGTTCACCGGAATCGCCGACCAACATAAACTTTCGATAGGGCATTCTCTTGATCATCATTGCGATGACGCCAGCTTTACTTTTTCGGCGAATAATTCTCCAGCGCTTGAAAAACTCGTCGCGGAGGCGGAACCATTTCAAATGCATACTGCCGCTAGGGAAACCATGATTCTCGAGAAACTCTTCGAGCGGATTGTATATTTGCCACGGACTGCTCGAAACATAATGAAACATTCCGCCTTGTTCGGACCAATGTCGGTAAACCTCGGCCATACCATCGATCGATTCGAATTCTTCAACGAAGGTTCTGGCAAGCATCCGCGTTCGGCTGGTTACATCAGTTTGCTTAATGGTATCGTCGATATCCGAAATGATGCTGATGCCTGAACGGCCCGCCAAATAGACCGATCCGGCCGCGTCGCCGCAGTCAGGACTCAATTGGATCGCAAGTTTTGAAACGTCGCTACCGATTCGATGCATCGCGGTGGCGGGCAAATCGAACCGCCCCTGAAACAGACCGCTTCTTCGGCTGCGTTGACGAATCCGATAAGTTTCTGGACCGTGCTGGATTCGAAAGCGTTTTCCGGTTTCGGGACTTGCCAGGAATCCACGTACTCGCGATTGAAAAATCTCGCTTTGCGACTGCTCTGCTGTCAGTTTGAGGGCTCGCTTCAACCCCCGCAGCAAAAAGCGTTTGGAAAACGGCAATGGTCGATCGCGGTAGGCTTGGCCCTGAACCTGCACCCGCCAAACGTCTTTAGACGGATGCAAATAGGCATAGCTCGAATAGAGAATCGTTTGCAACGTAGGCTCGATGCTATTGTCTTTATCGGGCGTCATCACATCATGAGTCGTTGACATCAAACCAGCGACACTGTCGCTCCTTTTCCTACATCGTTGGTTCGAACTTCATAAGTTCGATCTTGTCCGTGGCCGTTCTGGAAATTTTGGACCGCAATATCGTAGAGTTTTGAACCACACGGAGTTGGATACTTCCCGGTGATGCACGCTTGGCAAAGATGTTCCGGCGGCATTTGAACTGCTCGAGCGATCGACTCGACAGGCAAGTATCGAAGCGAATCGCAACCCAACTGCGCTGCCATGCGTTCCTCGCTGGCTCGCGTGAGCTGATTATTCTCCAAAAACTTCGGCGCGAACAACTCGTTGATGGTCGACATATCAATGCCGTAGAAACAAGGGGCGACGATTGGTGGGCAGGCGACTCGGACGTGAATTTCCTTAGCACCGCCCAGCTCACGAATGCGATGGAGCAAGACTTTCATCGTCGTCGAGCGGACAATCGAATCTTCCACCAGGAAGACGCGTTTTCCTTCTAACACTTCGCGAAGAGGCGTATATTTGCTGGAAGCCTTGGCGGTGCGAGCGCGTCCACCTTCGATAAACGTTCGACCGCTATAACGATTGCGAATCAATCCTTCTCGCGATGGGATCCCCAATTGAAAAGCCATCGAATCCGCAGCGGCTTTGCTCGTATCGGGAACAGGTACGACGATCGTATCTTCGTCGATCGTAACGCGTCCTTCCGATCGCTCCATGTTGGCGAGTTCAACGCCGAGCTGTGTTCGAGAAAGATAGACGCTGCGATCATCCAGCGTACTGGCGACGTTGGCAAAGTAGATCCATTCAAAGAAGCAGTGTTTCGGGGACACCGCTTCGGCGAAACGTTCGATTCGGACACCGTCTGGCGTGACGAGGATAGCGTGCCCAGGCGGAAGCGACTTGATCGATTCGCGTGGAAAGGACAGGTTCAGCAAGGCGACGCTCTCGCTGGCTGCAGCGAAGATGGGGCCGTCGATTGCATAGCACATCGGTTTGATTCCAAGCGGATCGCGTGCGATGAGCATCTCGCCTTTGGCATTCAATAGAGCCAGGGAATATGCTCCGTCGAAGGAACGCGAAGCCTCGCGAAAAACATCGACCAATGACTTTTCGCCCGAACCGATCTCGGAAAGCTGTCTTCCGAGCTCGTGCATGATGATTTCCGTGTCGGTATCGCGAGCCAGATGATGCTCGCCATCCTTGGTCAATCGGTCTCGAAGTTCATTATAGTTTGCCAACTGGCCATTAAAGCAAAAGCTAAACCACTTGTGCTTGTGTATATGTTGGCGTTCGAAGGGCTGCGCGTAGGATTTATCGTCTTGTCCGCAAGTCGCGTATCGGACATGCCCGATGGCGGCACATCCAGCATACTGCTGCATCAAGGCTTCGCTTTTCCCGCGATGCGACAGGCGAAAAACCTCGCTGACCGAACCGACGTCCTTCATCGTGTCCAGCAAAAGCGATCGCGATGGATTGAATGTCGTCATTCCTGCCGCCAACTGGCCTCGATTCTGGATATCCTGAAGCATGCGAGGCAACAATCGCGATACCTCCCCTGGACCACCTTCTGGACAGAGTAGACTTTCGCCGCCATTTGCCATGTGGTAAATCGCTGCTACGCCGCACTCGTGGTTTAGTTCGCTCATTGTGATCCGATAGATAAGTGTCGAGGACTGGAGCCGCTTGTCGCTGTTAGATTGTATCCCGCATTACGATTTTCTGCCAACCGGCTGAATATTCGGACTATTTGTTGTCGGACTCGGGCACATTGTACTTTTCTGGGCGGCATAGGCTTCCAGCTCGCGGAAAAATCGACGAATCCCGCGGGCTGGACACCCGTGTCACACAAAGTGTCGATTGTTGCGAAGTTCGAAGGTCGTTAAAGTAGCATGCCTACGGCAGATAGAGCATCTGAACGTTGCCGAAAAAAACCTCCTAATCGATTTTTTCCCATCCCATTTTAGACAACAAAATGACCGACTCTGCACACCGCCAACAAACGATCGATGCCGCCGAAGTATGGGTTGTTAAAGTCGGATCTCGAGCACTCACCACGCCCGATAGCCGCCTGGATCGCGATCAGATCGAAAACCTAAGCGGACAGCTCGTCGAACTGGTTCGAAGGGGAAAGCGAGTCATATTGGTCAGTAGCGGCGCGGTCGCTTCCGGTGTCGGAAGACTCGGGCTTCCGGCTCGGCCAAAGGATCTGGCAACTTTGCAAGCGGTTGCGGCAGTCGGTCAAGCTCACTTGATTCAAGCCTACGAAGAGTGTCTCACCCGACACGGGCATCACGCCGCCCAAGTGCTCCTGATCGCATCGGATCTCGACGACCGTGTTCGCTACCTAAACGTGCGAAATACGCTTCTCAGTTGCCATGCCCTCGGAGCGATTCCGATTATCAATGAAAACGACACGGTGGCAGTCGATGAATTGAAAACTACCTTTGGCGACAATGATCGATTGGCGGCTATGGTTGCCGGACTTTTTACGAAGCCGATGTTGGTCATCCTCAGCGATGTTCGAGGGCTCTATGATCGCGACCCGATCGACCCGAACGCTCAAGTTCTACATACGATTCCCGAAGTCAACGCGGAAGTCGAAGAGCTAGTTCGCGATCGCAAGACGGGTGTTAGCAAAGGGGGGATGGCCAGCAAGCTCGCAGCCGCTCGTTTTGTTACCGATAGCGGCCAAAGTGTAATCATCGCATGGGGACGCGAGCCACAAATTCTTCCCCGATTAGCAGACGGTGAATTGCTTGGGACGCTCTTTCTTCCACAACCCAAAGGAATGACGCCCAAGAAGCGGTGGGTTGGCTTTAGCGCACAATGCGCGGGACAGGTTGTTGTCGATGCGGGAGCTGCACGGGCTATTCAAGATCAAGGTGGTTCGCTTCTCGCGATTGGCATTCGGGCCGTTCAAGGAACTTTTGAAAAAGGCGACCCTGTTGCGGTACTCGATCCCAATAATACGGAGATCGCACGTGGGCAAATTAACTACTCATCTCACGATGTCCAACGAATCGTGGGCGTTCGGTCGGACCGAATTGAACAGATCCTCGGCGAATGCCCTTATGAGGAGATTATTCACCGAGACAACCTAGCGTTGTCGACGAAGAGTCGTCCGTAGCCAAGAGCGCGGCATGCCGGAAGCTGTTGGGGCTCATGACAATCGAGCGTCACTCTCAATACCTCCACCGTCTGGCGACGGTAGCTACGATCTACGATTCGATGCGACGGGTTGGGAAAGGAATTCACAGTGTCGACGGTATTCGCGGTAGAGACCGTCGTAGGTTTTTCGATTGTTTCGATCGGGTTTATAGATTGCGGCATCTCCATCGCGAGGAGTCGCCATCGCACGTATCGCCGCTTTGGGCGACGAAAATATGCCTGCTGCCAAGCTGCCTAAGATCGCCGCTCCAAGAGCCGGACCTTGTTTGCTCGGGTGGACTAGAATCGATTCGCCGAGCACATCTGAATAAACCTGAACCATGAGTGGATTGTGATGGGGAAGCCCTCCCGTAGCGACGAATTTCTTTACTTCGACGCCTCCTTCTCGCAATAGCTCAACGATCCATCGCAAGCCGAAAGCCGATCCTTCTAAAACGGCTTTATAAAGGTGTTCGGGGCGATGTTGAAGACCGAGTCCTACGAATGCACCTTTTAGATTCCCATCCATCAGCGGAGTTCGGCAGCCGTGAAACCAATCGACGCACAGCACGCCATCCGCACCAGGAGCCAATTTCGACGCATCACTTCCTAGCTTGGCAAAGTTTTTATGTCCGGTCAATCGACGCAACCAATCGAATGCATCGCCGACCGCTGCTTGACCCGTTTCGTATCCATAGTACCCGGGCAAAATCCCATCCTTCACAACCCCGGCCACGCCCGGAACGCTCTTTTCGACTTCGCTGTTCAGCATATGGCACGAGCTGGTACCCATCACCATCACGAGTGTTCCTGACGTCGCAGCCCCCGCGCCCGGAACGCCCGCATGGGCATCGATGATCGCCGCGCTGACGGGTGTGCCTTCTGACAGCCCAAACTTCTTTGCCATGTCACGAGTCAAGCCACCAGCGGCAACTCCCGGCGCTATCATTCGACCTGGCATTTTCTCTGGAACAACGTTTTCAAGAGATGGATGAATCGCTTTCAGAAATGCTGAGCTCGGATAACCATCGGCCGCGTTCCACATTCCTTTGTATCCCGCTTGGCATGTCGACCGAGGTAGCGAATCTGCTGGTCCCCCGATCAACTGCCAAACGAACCAATCCCCCGCTTCCAACCAGATATCCGTCGCACGAAAAATCTTGGGGGCTGCTTCGAGAGTCTCGAACATCTTTGGAAAGAACCATTCCAGCCCGACCACTCCGCCGTAGCGACTAAGGAAAGCCTCGTTGCGAGCCAGGGCTACCGAGTTGATTCGATCCGTTTGTTTCAGCGCGCCATGATGTTTCCAAAGCTTGGGCCATGCGAGTGGCTCGGCGGCATACTCCTTCAACAAACACAACGGCGTTCCATCGCGCTTTGTAGGCAACATGGTGCAACTTGTGAAGTCGACTCCGATACCTACGATCGACGTCGAAGCAACTTTGGCTTTCCGAATTACCGCATTTGTCGCTTTCGCCGCCGCTTCGAGCCAGTCGAGTGGGTGTTGAAGCGCGTATAGCGGCGGAAGATCCCGATCCGAACCCGGCAAACGTTCTACGATCTGCCCGTGAGGATATGCCACGGCGATCGACGCAAGCTCACCACCCTGGATGTCTACTAAAAGAGCTCGAACCGATTCCGTTCCGAAGTCAAGACCGAGGGCTACTCGATGGGAAGCAGGCATAATTCTCATAATCCCTGGAAGTTAACAAGATTTCGTCTCTTCAATTCGCTCGATCATACTCAAATGTTGCGATGGAATCGTGCGAAATGGTCTCGAGGTCAATTTCGAACAATACGGGGGAAGAAACCACGCCAAGTCGTCTGAACCGCCCTTCTTTTTGAAATCGTCAAGGTTAAACTAGGGCCGAGTTCCGTCTTCGCAATCCAGATGTAGGCAGGTTTTCCTTGAAACTATCAATTCTCATACCGGCATACAACGAGCGTCCGTCGATCCGTAATCTGCTTGAAAGATTGGTAGAGGTCAATCTGCCTGACTGTGAAGTCGTTATTGTTGACGATGGATCCAAAGATGGAACCGCCGAAATCGTGAGTGATTTCATTTCTGCCTATCCCAACATGAGGCTTTTCCAACAACCAGTCAACCAAGGGAAGACGGCGGCAATCGCACGCGCCATCGCGGAATCTACGGGCGATGTTTTAATCGTTCAGGATGCCGATTTGGAATACGATCCCGCTGAGATCCTTGAAGTTATCGGCCCCATTTTGAAAGGGCAAGCCGATGTCGTCTACGGCAGTCGCTTCATGGTCAAGAAAGCGGCGCGCGTCCTCTATTTCTACCACTATTTGGCCAACAAGCTACTAACCTTGCTGTCGAACTTGCTCACGAATCGCAATATGTCGGACATCGAAACATGCTACAAAGCGTTTCGAGCCGAAGTGATCCGTCCGCTTCGGTTTAAGAGTCGAGGTTTTGGAATGGAAATCGAAATCACGGCAATGATTTGTAAAACCGCCGCTCGTACGTATGAAGTCCCCATTTCCTACTATGGGCGAACGTATGAAGAGGGCAAGAAAATCGGGGTACGCGATGGTGTGGCTGCTCTATGGTACATCTTCTACTTTAACTTGCTCTATCCATGGACGAGTTCCTGTCGCGAATATGTGAACACCGTCAATGAAAAGTTGGCTGAATTTCGAACACGCAGCGGCGAAACGAACGACTAACCTATGGCCTCCGATCAGTTTCAACCCTTCTGATTTCATTCCAATAGGTACGTACAGCAAAATAGAATGCGAAGACGAGGACCCCTGGTCCATAGGCATAGCTTGGCGCGAAAACGAAGGACAAAATCCCTAGGCCCCCCAAAAGCCACCAGGGGCGATTCAGAAAGAACTCTTTTACCGAGACAATCCATCGATCCAAGTTTCGATAGGTACATCGGATCGCGACGACCGCACAGATAAACCAGAGACTCCAGCCGAACCAAATCCTAGAGTCAAGCCAGTTACTGGGTTTTCCGGCAAGAGCTTGTATCGAAAGTCGCGAAGCGGAATGTGCATCCGAATCGATCAGGAAATAGTGCTCGATAGGAGTTGGTGATCGTGAATGCTCTTGAGCATCGACAAGATCCAAGGCCTGCTGACGATCGCGAAGAAGCGGCATTGCCCCGTGATTGATTTGCGCTGACAACAGTAGCTTATCCATCAACGTTCGTCGCCGATCACTTACTGATTTCTGAAAATTTTGATCTCGCAAATGCGTTGCCGCATGCCAACTCTTCGACGTAGCCTCCTCCCAGTCTTGCCACCACTGAAGACGCTCCGTCAACGACGCTTCGGCAATGAACCCTGACGCCTGCTCGACAATATCCAAAAGGGATTCAACTATGATTGCTTGCGATCGGCTGGAATCAATCGCTACCGTGCCTGAACCAACAACTTTATCGTGGGAGTCCATGATAACAAGCGTTTTCGAAGGTACAGCATCTACGATTTCTGGAAGGCCTCGCAATTCGAATCGAGTTCGATTAGACCTATTGAATTTGCCAACTTGAATTGTGATCTTTTGCGGCATCGATGACGACAGCAGTCGAATGTTGAAGATGGAGTAGCCCTCGTCAGATGATTTCGCACTGGAGTTAGCGGAGCTAATCGAACTCTCTGGTACTGGATGCCCATTGCATTCGACCGCCAAGAGCTTGCGATCCGACGGTATTCGTATCGGAATACTCAGTTGCCCTCGAGGAACGAAGAAGAATGAGCTGCTCGAGCTTCTAACACTTTCTTTATCCGCCTTTATTTCGTGCGTCGCTAAACTCAATGCAATCGGCAACGGATTTGCGGCAACGTTGCTCAAACGAACACTGGGGCGATCTGTGGTTGGAATGACGATAAGGATACTTTCCAGCGCGTCGCTCAAATTTGCTTTTGCAAAGTCGGGAATTGTCGACGCTTCGACCGCTCGAGCTCCCGTGAGACTCCAACGGATTTCCTGACTGGCAATCGACCGCGGAACGACTAACCATTGTTGCCACTCGTCGTCACCCATCATTCGAATTTCTGGCAATGCCGTCGTCGAGTTGTTTTCGGTCGGAGGTAAAATCGAACTGAGTTTGAACTCGAACGGCTTCTTCGACAAAGGCTCGTCGGAGAAAACGTATACCAGTTGGCGGCTCGCATCGGCGGAGGCGTAAGAAGCAATTCGATGACTGCATTGAAGACTCGCCAACATCGACAGTGGAATTTCCATCAAAACGCCGTCGATCGGACTCGCTCCGGCTTCAACCATACCCTGAACATGAAAATTCCATCGTTCATCGTTTCGCGTGAGCTGCGAAACGACGTAACCCAAATTAGTTTCGCGCGATCGAGCGATTCGATACTGAGGCTGAACACTCGCAACTTGCTCTTCCGAACCATCCAACAAAGACCGAACGACAGGGCTTTTCGGAGGAAGCATTGAAATGCGTGCATTCCATGCATCGACCTCGAGATTCTCTTGCGTGTTGACAGGACGTATGGGATCGACCAGCAACTGCGTCGGCGCGTTCGGTTTCACTGACCGCGAATCCACGGTTATTCCTTCCCATTCGACGAGTAGGCCGACCGCTCGTGCCGCTGATACTTCATGCTCATCCACGACATAGTTCTCTAGTTTTGGCAGTGGAATTGGCGTCCATGCAAAGTCGACATAGGGTTGTATCGATTCAATCGTAATTGTGTCTATCGATTCGGAGTCCGGGTCGAGAAAAACTTGAAGTTGGATTTGCGAGTCATCGATAGTGCGGGTAGAAAACGGAACTTCGATTTGATTGGCACGGACGGTTTGTACTTCGACTCCCAGGGGTAGCTGCAAAAGGACGTCTTGGCCCAGATTCGGCTGATCGTTGAACGCAATCACGGTTTTACAACCGACATGATTGGTCAGAAATCGCAGTTGAGACTGCAGCGTCACAGGATGATTGCCGACCGGCGTTGCGCGACGCAAGAAGGGGGACGGAGCATTTACCGATTTTCGCAGCGATACGATTTCTCCAGTCGCTCGCGGAAACCATTCGAACCGTTTTGCCGTGTCGATAGTCGTCCAAGACTGAAGACCTTCAAATGTCCACTCGGAATCCCGCTGGCGGACAAAGCGAATCAGACTCTCTTGGATGCGAGTACCAGGAAGTTCGATTTCAGGCAAATTCATCAGCGTCGAGCGCAAGTTACCGGCGACCCAATAAATCACTACGGTCCGTGGATTCTGCTCTTCGTCTCGTTGGTCCTCCCATTTCAGGCGATATCGTCGACGAGTGTTGCTGCTGGCTGGAACCGAATCGAGTAGAACGGCAGCGCCCCATAGTCGACCCAAAGGTTGCCACGCAGAATCGCATTCGAGATCGAAGTATCCTGATGCCGAAGAAGCATCCTTTATCTCGACAATCGACCGTGCGAGGATCGTATCTCCAAAAACGACAAACTCACTTTCAACTGTCGCAGTAGGCATCGTGAATCGGTTGTCCAATTCAGGTTTTCGCCAGCTGACAACGATACTCTTTTGTGGACCGAGTGCGAACAGAAATTGCCCAGAACCGGGAGTCACTGCCTGGCCGATCGCATTGCATTGAACGTCGATCATATCGCTTGAATCGATGTTGAGCTGGGCTGCGGCGCAAGGAACAACGTCCACCTCGATCGCCGGTCGGCCTTCCGTTATCCGATTCACGTTGGCTGCGATCGTCAGTTCGATCTGCGTTAGCCCTCGATTCGGCGGTGTCCACTGCAAGACATGGTCGTCCCAACGCAAACGACTCCCCAGAGGGATCTCACTTCCATCGACTAACAAAGAGACGAAGCTGGCTTGATCCGCTTTCAATGGGAGCACGATCGGCTGGCGAATGTCCCGTACGTCGACCTCGTACTGCAACGCCATGAGCACGTTACCGGTGGAGTTCCGAAGCTCGGACTCCACAAGTCGCACTTCGTAGCGCGCTGACAAAAACTGTGAGGTACGGTCCTGAGCTTTCCGATGTTGATACAACGCTTGCAGCAAATCTTGCGAAACGTAGGCCACTTCGGACGAAAACTCGTCGTTCGAATCAACAGGCAAAACAACATGGTAAACCCGATCTGATTGTGATTGGGCCGTCACGGTTGCCATGTCGACGAAACCGATATGAATGATTGCCCATCCGATCCAAATCGTCGAGTATCGCGATCGTGACTGGATCGCACTTGCTACTTCGTTCGGCGACTTGACTCGTGCGGAAACTTTTGACCGCGATTCATGCCTGCTCGAAACGATGTAACTTCGATCGCCGAGATTCTCCTTAGGTCTGTAACATGCATTGATAACTAGCAATACACAACTAATGACCCAGCCCAGCGAAGCAAGTTGCAAGGCCTCTAAAACACGACCATCCGTCGCAAGAATCCCAAACATCAAGACAAAGCCGGTGGTGGCCAGATGTTTCTTTCGAATTTGTGAAAGACACAGCGAAATCGCGAATCCCGCAAAAACGATGATCCAATCTTCCGCTCGCTTTGACTCGTTGACCAAGAGTGTCAAAGTTCGTCGATCCGATTCAAGGTCGTCGCTCCATTGCGTCGACCATGATAGTTGTTGCTCCGTCTCGTTGGCGTTCGAAGCGATTTCATTCAAGCTGGAATCAGTTGCGATGGAAGTATCGGGGTGTATCAGCGGACGATACCAACGCGATGGTAAGAATTTCGAGAAATCGAGCGGCGGAAAAGCACTGTCTGAGCCTGCGGGTTTAAGATAAACGCTCAAGGAGGGCGGTAGCCACAATTCAAATCGTTGATTTTGAATTGGGCAAGTAGGCTTGATCACAGGGAAATCGACTTGCGTTCGATGGCGATTCTCGGCCAACGGGCCATCGAAAATCAAAGACAGATTGGCGATGGGAACAATCAAAGCCTCTCTTGGAATGTAGAATTGCAAACGACTGGAGAAGTCCGGGGGGGCCACGACATCGATCGTTCTGTTGTTTAATAGCGCTTTCCGAAGACGCCATTTTTCTGGGACCTCAATATTGAATGTCGAGGCGTCGTTCGCGTGTAAGCTCGCCTTCAATTCGAACTCGGACTGTCCATCTGCGTAGCGTTGGTACCTCGACACAACATCAGACAACCAAACATCGGGTAGTATGCTTGGCGGAAGAGCTCCAATGTCAATCGAAGCAAGCTGAATAGGATCGTAACGAAATCGATGAGCCTCGGCGCCTGTTTCAAGACGAACATACCCGAGAGGAGTCCACGGAGCATTTTTTTCCGATATGGTGAGAGCAAGTCGTTCGTCGATTTGGAGTATGGCGTCCTTTTGTGCCGCTTCGGGAATCGACAGCAGCGGAACACGAATTTGAGTCGCATCGTCCGAATCTGTCTTGGCCCGTGGGAACTCTACCATACCATCTAGTTCGAACTCCTCGGATGTCGCGTTGGGAAGGCTGATACGGACAATGCGTGCGGTTGTCGTCGAACCAGTTGAATTCTTGGGCGTCTTCCGATCATCGCGACGAACGTATACCGAATCTACCGGTGTCCATCGATCGATTCCATCCGGTGTTTTTCTATGTTGCCTCCATCGAATGGGCACCTCACCCAAATGATTAATATCGATCGTCACCGAAGAGACAGCCCCAGCCAGCGGCACGCACTTCAATCGATAATTTGCTGTCACGCCCAGAATGCTTGGTTCGATCGTAGTCTCTAGCAAAGCTGTATACGGTGCTGCTTGACGCCGAAACGTAAGACGCGGAATTTTACCACCGTCGGGTTTAATCAACCAAACCTCCCCGATGCTAGGGAGACGCTGGCGTTGGTTTTCCGCTATCTCACGTGCATCGATTTGGCACTGAAGAAGTTCGGGAGTAGCCTCGACTTTGTATCGACCCGTTGGTTCGATCCAATAAACATCCGTTTGTTTCAGATCGCGAAACGCAATTGGACGATCACCTTCGAATGTCAAGGTCGATGAGTTCGCACCATCAGGGCTAACGAGTGAAGTGTTTCGTGCGCGAATTTCAAGAAGCAATGCCTGATTGTCTACCGCAGAATCGATCTCGATTTGCCATTCTGATTGGTCGGAACTAGGGACTCGATGGAGTGCTGTTGCAAAGCGACGATCCGGTGACTGAATCGATTCGATTACCCATCCTTGCGCGAGCGAAATTCTCAACGCAGGTCGTGGTGTCGAACTGGGAGCGATGTTCATCCAGGTTGTCGCGACAAGACCATCGCTGTCATTTGCTAGCCGTGTCAATGATTCAGCGCGACCTTGCATCGACCGCGGTGTGACATGCAATACAATCTCCGGCGGTTCACCCGCCCATTCAAATTCACAACGCCCTAAACCACCCAATTGCGTCGTTCCACTTCGAGAAAACATTCGCCCGTTCTCGATATGCAATTGATTGACTACCCAATCCTGATGTATTGCCAGCGATCCGATACCGTTTATCGAACAAGCCTTGTCGATTTGAATGGTCGGAAGTTTTCTTTGGCCGTCGGCTAACGGCCAATTTGCCAAACCACGAACAATCAAGCTTCTGCCACTCGACAATTCGGGCTTGTCGAGGGATTTCGCACGAAGAATATCGACACAAAAAGGAAGTCGGCTTGGTCGCCATTCCAATGGAACTTCGTCCAATGTGACAGACGCAATATGCATTCCTGGATCGACTCGAATCGTCATTTCTGGAAATGGATCGACGGCATCGGAGAACTGAAACTCCGAGACAACTTCGAGAGTACTCGGCAATAGTCGATATTCGATTCGCTCTCGCAACACGGAGTGATCATATTTGAGCTGGAATGCATCAACAGATTGCACGAGATCAAACGATACGGACGTCGAACCACTCAATTCAATCGACCACCAGTTGAGTTGCGCTTTGTCGGTGTCGAGATCTTTGTTTGGTTCCGCATCAAGCTCCGCTTCAAATTCACTTGGCCACGTCGATCCCAACAATGCTTTTGGATCTTTCCATGGTCTTGCAACGCTATCGTTGCT
This sequence comes from Pirellulaceae bacterium, assembly GCA_031426475.1. GTDB lineage: Bacteria > Planctomycetota > Planctomycetia > Pirellulales > Pirellulaceae > JAIYDQ01. The sequence goes on from JANPLJ010001316.1 coordinate 15,738, forward strand.
TTCGACTCGCCACATTGGCGGCAAATGCAACAACAGTCGACTGTCGATGCATCGTGGTATTTCGAATTTGAATGTAAGCCGCGATGGATCCTGTTCTGACTTTCCATGCAAACTCCAACCAAACCATACATCGGTAGGCTGCTTTACGGCGATCGAAATTGAACCGTTCAGGTCATAACGAAACGGTTGACTGTCGACTGCAAAATTTTCACGAGCGCTTTCGGCCAATCGCTGTGAATCGGCAGTGGTTGCTCGAATCGCCAAGGTACAAGGGGCAACGGAGTACATGCGTGGCATCTCCGATTGGCACGCGATCGTCATTCGCGATGCATTGGAGACTAAGTCTTGTCCGACTAGCGAGGCGACGAGGAGAGTTTGCGTTAAGCGTGGCGTGGCGTTTTCCAAAAGCGGTTCTGCTTGCCCTCGGAAGCTCTCCATCAAACGATCGAATTCCTTAACGTTGACTGGGACAAAATCCGAACCCAACATCGGAAGATCTTCGGCCGGAACAAAGACTCGCCGATACTGTATCGATTCCGAAGACAGGTCGCCTTCGGCAAAAACTAACGAATGAAGGAATAGCCAACTGCACCCCCAAAGGATGTTGGCTAGGCTGAACGAATTCAACGGTGCCTTCAGAATCATGAACGAATCTCGGTGATGGGCGACGGTAGAGCAGCGTCCATCGCATGCGTCGAAGGTGTCAAAACGCTTCCCGCGTCCTCCATTCTCGGTTGGGTTCCTCTGGAGTCGTCGACATTCACGCGTGCTGAAGGCCTAGGGGCCGAGATGGCAGTCGGGCGATTGGCAAAAACGCTTCTGCGTCGAACGCGTTGCCGTGACGCCCAACTCAGGAGCTTCACGAGGCCGACAATCAGCAACGATGCGATGGCCGCCTGCACAAGCAAAATCGTCATATCAGGCGCTGTCATCGAAAGCAATGACAAGAAGACAACTACGGCCAAGAGCATCCATGGATGTCGAAATACTCCCATCCTCGGCCACAAAGCCGTGAGCATCAAAACGATCGTCGCAACCGGTAACCACAGAACAAATCGAGGTATGACTCGAATCGAACCGATCGATTCACCGGGGTGCTCTCCGATACTTCCGATCGATTTCAAGACATATTGGTTCGTTTGGCTTGCAATCACAGGCTGAGGACTAGCGCCAAATTCGGCCTCGAGTTGTTGTTGTGTCGTATTTACTTGCCGACGCCACCCGAGATTTCTCCATTCCCATCGTTGATCGGAAAGCAACGTACTCGAACTCGTCCACAAATGCTCGGTTTTCGGAACGACCAAGAGCCAAGTCAGCGGTGCCGTTCCGGCGCTACCCAACATGATCGGCAAACGAACCTCAAGTGAATTTGACCAGTCCCTAGTCTGGGACGACCAGTTCCAAAATTCGACGACGACCGATTTCGAATCGCCATCCGTTGAGTTCGTCGATTGCTCATTCAACAACGGATTGATCGAAGACTTGAAGGTTTCCGTTCGTGGGATGACCAGTCGATAAACTCCCGTCTCGATATCGTGTTCGAGCGATTGTTTTCGATTGTTGACGATGAGGCTTGTCGAAGTCTCCGACCAGCCTTCCGGAAGCTTAAAGGTCAGCGACGATTGCTTGGTCTTTATTCGCATGACGCATCGCTCGCGCCGTTGCTCGGAATTGATGACGGTTTGCAACCAAACCCCCTGAACATCGACCTCGTTTTCCTTGGCGGAGACCCATGGTCTGATCGCAACATCGAGCGATTCGCTCGTTTCACTCAGCGGAATCGAAACTTGACGATCTTGCTTGGTACAAACAATCGGCACAGTTGCCGCTTGTTGTACCGTGCACAAAAGGTTGGGGCCTGCTTCGATGGTTGTGTGGAAGTCGAGAATTTTCGCGGAAGGCTCGACCGCCAACTGGGGAAGAAAGATACGAATCGAATCGGACGGCTTGGATGGAACCGGTGTTTCACTAACGATGGCCTGTGGCGCAATCGATTCGCGATACGAAACATCGAGGTCAAATGTGTCCGGCCAGCTTGTTTTTACCGCTTCGATGATCGACCATCCGTCGAGATCGCTTTGGACGACCTGCACATCCAAGGGGATGCCGCCGCTTGAGAACGTAACACGATCCGAAACAACCTCCACTCCAGTGGCTTCTTCAATCTTAGTCCAAGCAGCTGGAATTCGAAGCAACAAGCGGTCCAGTGACTGTCCCACCGATTGAATGGTCCACTGGCGGGTGCATCGCCATTCCTCTGTATGAATCGATACATTTGTAGTCATTGTTGCGGAGATATTTCTCGATGATCTCTGCGCACGCGCTGTCCACTTAACGTCAGGTCCGTTCGTCTGAAAACGAAAGATCTGAAGCTCGCTCGTATTCCTGTCGGCGAGCAAAGTCCGCAAGCTTGCAGGCGAATCCGATGTTCGAGCGATACCAGTGGTACGGAACTCGGACGGTTCTATTTTCCATGTACCAAGGTCCACAACGAGGCTTCCGTTTCCTCGCTCGTTCTTGCGTTTACCGTTCAAAACCGTGCTGATTTGGGGTAGTTGAAAACCCATCCGGATCATGTCGGCCGTCGCAATCGATTGGTATGCCGAAAATCGAATAGCAATCGGTGGTTTCGACGATAGCGAGCCGTCTTGTCCAGCTTCCGCAATCGCCAGGATGTTCTTCGAATTAAATCGTAAAGTATTCCCGTCGCCCGTTTCTATTTGAATCAATTCTCCCGTCTTATCCCAAACAGCCGTGTCAAATCGCCAAGCCCCCAAAACAACTTTCAAACCAATCCATTGACTAGGATCGGCAGGAAACGTCAAAACCCCCTGCAAACGCATCGCGTCTTGATCAAGCGTTACCAAATAGTCAGGTCGCCAGCGTACTTGAGATTCATCTTCTGAAAGCACGGCTTGCAGCCGAATCGGCTGTCGTGTGAATTTGAAGTCGTATTCGATCGAATCCGAAACATCGTTTGGTGGCGACTGCTTGACAAGTGAATACTCGCTGCTCGGCAACCAGCTCAACTGAGTCGAGGCCGGCATGACAATACTCAGATGTCCTTCATGACGTTGTACGCCTTCGACTTCGATACCGGTAACCGCGAAACTTCCACTGGATGGGTCTTCTACTGCCATCGTCCATTCAATAGGAATCTCGTCGATAAAGCTTCGTCCGCGATCGGAGAGCTGCAATTGCAAAACCTCGCGAGCAAGACTTTCGCTCGGTGCATCAGACGACTTCTTCTCGCCATCGGAGTGTTTTGCGGGTTCCCATGGAAGGAGCGTCCAATGTGACGATGCGCTACTGCTAATCGTGGATGAATTCCACTTAGCATTCTCAGGCAACCGAATGAGCAGTTCGCGTGGCCCTACTCGATTGTCGGCAACAATTCTAAGCCGCGTGCTCCCAACATATTCCTTACCACCATTGCTTCGAATCATTCGTGTCGAGCTATCGACTTCAACGGTTCCCAGGTCACGCGAGGACAATTGATCACGCCATACCAGCGTGCCTATGCCTCCTCGCCCTCGAATGATCGCGTGCGTCGAA
>JANPLJ010001317.1:0-2368 GCA_031426475.1 Pirellulaceae bacterium
ACCCAACTGCTTCACCACCAAACACACTCCTCAAAGCTGCAAAACTTGTAGAGGATCGTGAGCGAGTGCTAGTCGAAGAAATTGAGCGATTGCGTGCTCAGCAAGTTAGCACCATACCTTTAGTCGAAGCACAGTCGTTGCTAGCAGCAGCTTCAAATCCCAGCAACCGTGAGAAGCTAGCAGCCATGATTAGCCAACTAGTCAAGCGAATCTACCTAAAGCCCGAAAAACACTTTGGACGTGTATGGTGGGGTGCAGTAATCGAATTTCGTTCAGGTCAGTACAGAAGTATCTTTGGCAATCCGATTGGCTATGGTGGTGCTAGAAAGCAATCGGAAAGCAAAGAGGGCGGTCTGTCCAGTCCAGGCTTTGCTGTCGATATCACGTAACCGTTCACGGGGTGGGGAGGAGTTTTGGGGCGGGTAGGTTTGATAGCTTGGCCTGGATAGCTTGAACGAGGAATTCGAATGCGTTTCGATTTTGCATGCGACATGTACCCGCTACGCTGAATATGCGCTCGACGAATCGACTGCCTGCTTCGGATTGAGTTCCGAACGAAAGCTTACGATAAATCACCGCGGGACGAAGGGCGCGTTCGCCGGCGTTGTTGGTCGGCTCTATCCCTTTTGTTGTGATGAATCGCCATAAGTGTTCGCTGTGAGCATGAAGCGATTTGCACTGATTACGCAACTTCGAATCATGGCTACCAGTTCCGGCAAGTAACAACGCATTGATTTTTTGAGCATCAAATGCGGCTCGATAGCGAAAATCGTCCCACGATGTTTCGCCGGCTTTGAATCGATGCCATTTTTCAAAGATGACCTTGATCTCCTTCATCAACTTTTCTCCCAATTCAATTCGGTCGGCAACTTTCGAATCGATCATGGCTTGGAAATCGCGGATCAAATGAGCCCAGCACCATTGAAGATACTTAAGTTGAAAGTACATCTTAGCCCGATCGCAGTTGACGATCCCTTCGAAATTGTCGCCGAGCATTTCTGCAATCGCTGTCGCCGCTCGTGATGGGAAGATCGAGAAAACGACGAAGGTCTTGGCGACGGCTGTCCATAGCCAAGCTTTCGAATTGGCTTGTTTGGTTGGGGTTTCATCCATGTTCAGATTGTCTTGTTCGGCTAGAGCGGCTTTAATCTCTTCATAGGGACTGGCCAAGGCCTTGGAAACTTGATTCTGGATTTTGACCGTCAGCGAAGGACAGCACGGCAAGTTCAGTAAGTCTCGGAGGAATTCAGAGACCATGCGTTTGCTCTGCCTAAAACGCCCCATCAACAGCCCGGTAAAAGCCATCAAACGAGGCCCAGTCTGTCCTGTTGGCACGCCCTGAGGTAGTTGCGCACATGTCTTGGTCCCACACTTTGAACAGATCAATCGATGCTGTTGGTATTCGATGAATTCTGGAACAATCGGGGGAATATCGCAGACTTGATGACGTAACGGCGATGGGTCCGTGCCGACCAACGGATGCTGGCAAGCTCGACAATAAAAAGGAATCAACGGAACAACTTCCTTGCATTGTTCGACCGGGACTAACGCTCTTGTATGCCGTTTATGCCCACGTTGTCCACCACGCTTCTTGGAGCTCTTGGGCTTCTTTGGAAGCGGCCTATCGTGGGGATGAACCGTACTGGGCGGAATGGAAGAATTCTGTGGTGTCAGCTTCACAAGTTGAGTTTCGAGAACTGCGATTCTTGCTTCGAGCCGATGGATGTGCTGAAAAAGAGCCAGCACAAACTCTCGAACCGCCGGAGTCATCTGAGCGTCGAGCTCAGGCGGAATATGCGGATGAATTTCTTGGTCAGACACGATAAGCTATGTCGTGTCCCAAACCGTCTTCCTATGTCTAGATCAGTTTCCAAAAATCTTTGTCTCACCCCGTGAACGGTTACCAATTTTCCACCAATTAATTAGCCGGAAACTGATTCCAGTCGGAACGCGACATTCGTGCAAATGTGGAGTGTTCCCGCTTCCATCCACGTTCTGACGAACGCGGCTACGCTGATCGCCGGCAACTGGTTCCCAGGCTCCGGCCTGGGAAGCCTAGGAATTGCAGGCTCTGCCTGCCGCGTCCCTAGATCCACTGCGTCGCGGGAGGCAGAGCCTCCAAGACAGTGCGTTCCCAGGCAGGAGCCTGGGAACGAGCGTGTTCATGCGGAAGAAATGCCACGGGACGAGCGTCTGACTTTTCGACACCTCCCGTTCATTTTCGAGACCGCGGATGCTTCATCGTTAGCCATGCGCCGTCTTGTTGGCTACTGGCGACACATTGTTGAATGAAGAACATCCCTTCGACGCCGTCGTGGACATTCGGGTAGACCGTATGGATCCGTTCGATCGATTTTCCTTGCTTGGC
>JANPLJ010001318.1:0-4461 GCA_031426475.1 Pirellulaceae bacterium
GAGTAGTTCGGAAGGATAGAACATTCGGTAGTAACGATCATCGGTAATCAGGACTTCGCGATCAGGCGCTCCACCTTCGATTTCGCGAATGAGATGATCAACGCCTTCACGAGCCGGCATGAATTGCATATCGATCATTTCCAAGGCAAGCTTCGTTTCCGGCTTGGTCGCCATTCCGACGTCGCCCCAAGCATGCCAATGAAAACAAACTGCCCGCACGTTGGGGCGTCGGTTGCGATACCAGCCGATGCATTTCGCGAGACCATCGTTGGCCATCGAGTAATCGGTGTGCCCGTTCGCACCGAATCGACCACTGATCGAACCGAAACCGATGAAGAACTCAAGCGGATCATGCATGGTGGCTTCCATGAGCGCGATCGAGCCATCCAGCTTGGCCGACAAGCATTGCTCGACTTTTTCGGGTCGCTTTCGATCGAAGCGTGCATCTTGCCCGACCCCTGCGCCATGAACGCAGCCGCGAATCGGCCCGGAGGTGGCTCGGATTTGATCGACGACCGCTTTCAAGCGCGTGGCATCCGAACAATCGCAGCTGTGATAATGGGCGCGGATGCCCAGCTCTTGGAATCGACGCAGTGTTGCGTCGATTTCGAGCGATTTCTCAGTGTTCTCCCAAGCCTTGATGGGATTGATGGCAGTTCCACTTCGATCGTTCCGGGCCTGTTGCATGACCGATAGCTTGAAGGTTCGCAGCGCGTCGCCTTCTAAGTCACGCCACTCGTCTCGAACTTGGGGGATAGGTGCCGTGCCAATCAAATGTAAAGTCAAATCGTAACGAAGTGCTAGTTGCTCAGCGACGAATGCCGTAATGCCTCGTCCGCCGCCCGTGAAGATCCAACTCCCGCCTCGCGTTACCGGAGAATGTCTTCGTTTCTGGATGGGGACGCGATCGGCTCGAACAACCCGCCGTGTGCCGCCGGACCATGAGATTTCCATATCGTAGCTTGAATTTGCGAGCTCCTGAAAAACGGCGTCGACAATTTGCTCGGGCGAATCTTTCGTTCCGGCATCGACAATTTTTACCGAGAGACCACGGTTTCCGTTGACCCAGTTCTCGATCACCATCGCTTTGAGTAGGCCGGTCAACGCACCGCTTTCGGGGGCGATGATCGCTTCTTTAAAACCGAAGTCGCCACCGAGCTTTGAAAGCGCTATCAGCGACGCATCCTGAATTCTTCCTGACTCGATAACTAGCTTTAGCCATTCTTGACAAAAACAGAACGCAGTCATCATCCCCGCGCGACGCCGTGATTTCCATTCTTTGGACGAGAGACCGATCGCGGCCTCGGCATCGTGAGGGGTCGTCAGAAAGACATGCATGACTGGCTCGCGACGCCATGCTTCATTCAGTTGTTCGATGAGCTGCTCGCGAGACTGGTTTGCACTCAGTTGCACGCAGCCGACACCTTGTGTCTGCAACGAAGAAACCAAGGCATTTGCTGCGTGGTTGTGGCCAATGACCACTGCCGCACCTTTCCATTGTGGTCGCAGTGGTGCCCCACTAGGAAGCGGCGAATCGATGATCTTCATTTGGTATCGATTGGTGATCGACGATTCGGAGCAAGCCAAACTGCCGTCAAAATCCTCACGATTAGGGGCTTCATTCGAAGCACGACTAAAGAGACTTTCATCGTTCCCACTTGGCTCTTTCAACGAATCCAAGTCGGTCGACTCCAGCAATTTTGCAATCGCATCGAAGTCACTTAAGTAGTATTCCGCGTCGATTCCTGCCCCATCCGATACTCCTCGCCACCAATAAGATTCACGTCGAACGCTTTCTGTGGATGAGTTTGAGTTCTTTTCTCTCGATTGCTTGCCGGAGAACTCGAGATCGTTCAAAGCAAAGCGATCGATATTTTCCACCAGTTGGCATTGAATCAAAGACGCATGGGCAAGTCCCCACTCCTGACCCTGAGCAAATACGCTGGAGTCAGAGTCCTGCTCAAGAGATTCGCACGCTTCATGGTTCACGTTTTGGTCGGAAGGGAAGAGCTGAAGAATATCGGCCAAGGTTCGGCATTTCGCCAGAACCGATCGATCATTGGCTGCGACCGATAGATCAAAATTGCTTCGAAGCTCGCCGAACAACTGTGCGAGTTTAATGCTGTCCAGTCCCAAGTCTGCCTCGAAATCTGCATTCATATCGACGATTTCACGCGGATAGCCGGTGTGCTCGATCACGAAATCGATCATAAATTCGGCGATCAAGATCCGATTCGTGGGTGGGACCGATTTCGTGTCAATCGGAGCGTTTTGAACTGGCTCGACTGATGCCACTTCCGCCAGTTGTCGTTCCATTGATGTGGGCACTGGCGTTTCTTCAATCCACGTTCGTTTTCCGCCGCTGTCTTTGAGCACGCTAACGATTTGTCGAAGCGTTTTCGCATGGTTCGCTGTCAAGCGATCGACATCGATATCAAACAGCTCTCGCAATTCGCCGAACAACTGCGCTTGTTTGATGCTGTCGATTCCGAGGTCCGCTTCGAGATCCCAATCAAAATCGATCATCTCGGCTGGATAGCCCGTATGTTCCACGATAAAGTCGCGAACGAACGCCGTTAATTCGTCGTTGCCGTTCCTGTCTCCGGTTGTCTGGGACGCGGTAGTTCCAAGCGGAGCGGCGGAACTGCCTGCTAAGCTTGCCGATTCAATTTCAGTCACACTCCCCGAATGACGGGGCGGACGGGAGCCATGATTTGGATAGCCTTCGCTGGCTTGGTCGCGTCGCTTTTGCCGTCGAGCTGCGGTCGCATCGAACGCGATAACCTGCGTCGTCGGTGCCGATTGTTCGACGTTTCCTCGGAGTTGACTGCCCAGCTCAAGACCTCCTTCCATCGCGAAACATTGCACCAGTGCTTGCTTGACGATCGTCTTGTTTAGTCGAGTCAAAACGCTTCCCGGGCCGACTTCGATAAGCACGTTGCTGCCGTGCTCTATCGCTTGTTCGATGCATGTTCGATAGAGCACAGGCATAGTCAATTGTGTCAGCAAATTTCGTCGAAGTTCCGCCGGGTCGCAGACGTAGCGGCCCGCGACGGTACTGATCATTGGAATCGAGGTTGGTCGCAGCCGAGCATTCTTTGCTGAATCGACCAATGCATGCTGGGCATCTACCATCAACGGTGTATGAAACGCTGATGGCACATCCAATATGACACTGGACCAACGCCGCGAAGCAAGAAATGCTTGGAAATCGTTGAGATGTTCGAGCATTCCACCAACGACGGATTGGTTGGGGCCATTGTCATGTGTCAGAGAGAGTGGAGCTGGAAATGAGCCAAGCAAAGACTCGACTTCATTCACCCCACGGTTGATCGAAAGCAAGCCGCTTTGGGGTCGAGCTCGATTCGAGACAGCATGAGCCCGAGCGTGTGCGAATCGAAGCGATTCAGGCAGCGACCAGGCACCTGCGACCACCATCGCCGCGAGCTCGCCGAGACTATGACCGATGACGATATGAGGACGAATGCCTTGCTCGAACATCCAAGCTGCATAGACGAGGTCGGCGATCAGCATCACGGACTGAATCGACCATACACGTTCTTGATGGGCGTTTCCATCGAGCGCAAGTCGATTCAGTTCGACGAATCGCGGCGATCCCAGTTCCGCGAGCGTTGCGTCGGCAAGCTCGAGTGCGTCGCGGGCTGATCGCGATTTGGCCAAGACCGCGTCGAGCATCGATGGCGACTGCGAACCCTGTCCTGGAAAAACAGCCGTAACGAGCGGTTCTCGATGGCGATCATCGGTCCAATCACACGACGAAAGCCCAGGGAATATCGAGGTATTCATGCGTGACGCGTTCGAAGAAGTGGAGGCTGATTCGGAACCGATTTTGGACGAGGTCACTCGTATTGCGGATACCGCTGTGGGCTTCGCCGATAAGAGTGGTCCTCGCGAAGCGATGATCTCGTAACAAACGTTTGAACTCGGATTCGATCGAATGGAGTTGGGCTTTGCCTCCACCACCTCTTTGGTCGAAAGAAGTACCGCTACCGAGAAAATCGATTGAGCGGACTTCAGATCGCCAATCCGTTGCACTAGATTCTGGGCCGAGAATGGACAAGCATCGTCCAATCGCTCGGTGCCGTGTCCGATCGTTGGATCCATACGGTGGATATCGTAGATGACGCCTTGGATCTTGTCGCCGGCACGCACTGCGTCGGAATACCTTTTCAAGAGAAGGACAACTGCTCCTTCGGAGGGCAATTGAGTTGCGACGTCATCATCGCGAAGCTGCCCTTTCGATGCCCACGACTGATACGAAGGAAGGTCCATGGCTCGCTGACCAGCGGCGCAGAGCACCATATCGGATACATTGCTTCTCAACATTTCGCTGGCCGTAACGAGTGCAGCCTCGCCCGAGCAATCGCCAGCATCGATCGCCATCGCTCCGCCCATCAGATTGAATTGCTTGGTAATGCGAGAGGCCAAGGTGCTGCTGGT
>JANPLJ010001319.1:0-2429 GCA_031426475.1 Pirellulaceae bacterium
TCCAGTAAAGTCTCCCACGATGTCGCTAACTCTCCATCCTCACTGAGAGAGCGATTGAACATCGAATATCTTCCAGCGTATGTAATCCAAATCGAGCACCAAGTCGTTGCAATCAAGAGGCTTGTTAAAATCGCCATTCCAAAGACGCGCTGCCAGCGAAATGGGTAGATTCGTTCACCGAAGCATTGCACTCGCCAAGGTTCTTTGCCCCATAGTCGCATTGTCGCCATAACGAGCCCGATTGGAATCATGATCGGTGCGGAGAATTTCGCCATGAACAATCCTGCCATGGCTCCGCAGCAAGCGAACAATCGCAACCATGTAACACGATGGAGAATCGACCATAGACTTACCGTCGCCGCAGGAAAAAGGAATGCTGCCGAGGCGTCGGAAGTCGCCACAAAACCATGCGACAGAAAGGCCGGAGAAAAAGCCCACAACAAGAATGTCAGCCAAGCGGAATAGGCACCTAACAAACGATACGACCAGACAAAAATCAACAATCCAAGTGCTAAACTCCACAACCCGTTCATCGCCCGTCCGACAAACAGAATATAGCTTGGATCGTTACCGTTCTCGTACAACATGAAATGGCCCACCGCGTCGGCACCGCAATCACGCCACGTGAAGTGATCTAGCGATTGGAATGCGATATTGCTAAACATCAGCGGCCATGCAATCCAACGTTGAGGCAGAATGCCGTTTTCTGGTTGGAGCCGGAAATCGTTGAACCGATTGTAAGTATAACCACCGGAAATATGCAGGATTTCGTCGAACGCATTGCACTTATTCAACGTCGCGCTCAATCCCAAAGCGTAATGAATCGCCAACACGGTCATGCAAGCCACGATCGGCAAGATGCGACGACGCTTTGACATAGCCTGGTTAGCCGTTTCTGAATGTCTCATTCGACCTGTATGCAGGAATTGAAGCGAAAATGCTGCTCGGGTGTTCGTGTTAACCGGCCAAGCCTATGATATCCAAGACATCGAGTCCGAGTAACCCGGCAAAATTTCAAATGCACGGCATCGAGATTGGTCCAGTCGCATTTGCAAGGCAGGCGATCGAAGCGGGCGCGCAGGAACTGATTGCTAAACCCTTTACATCGCGAGAAATTTTTGCGGCCGTTCAGCGACTTGTTGCGTACAATCGTCTCAATCGATAGGCAATCGCGACGCTATCCTTGCCATTGCTCAATTGCATATCGCCTTCCTGAATGGTCGCTGTCAAGTTCATTCTTCGATCGAGCAATCGGGTTGCGGCGTCTAAGGATTCGAAATCGAGGTCGAGAATTTTCAGATTCTTAGACCGGGAAAGCGAAGGAGCATTCTTCGTCCACCAAACATCGGCGGAGTTTCCGCTGTACGTAGCAATGACAACCTCGTTCGCAAGTCCACATGCCTTGCGAATTCTTGACTCGTCGGGTTGTCCCAATTCAATCCATTGCTCGATGACGTTAGTCATATCGCGCCGCCATAGATCAGGCTCTTCTTCAGTGCTGAGTCCGCGACCGAATTCGAGTCGCTCATGCGCAAACAACACGAATACCAATAGACGAGCCATCAAACGCCGATCAGGTTCTGACGGATGTTGTGCCAGCACGAGATGGTGCGTTGCGTAGTAGTCACGATCAATATCGTTGACCATCAGTTCCACTTTGAAGACGGTCGACTTTGTTCCCATGGATCAGCTATTTCCCTTGCATCACGCGCTGCATCTCCTGCAGCGAAGTCAGCCCCGTTGCGACCGCCAAAACGGCTTCGTCTTGAAAGGCTAGATGTCCAGACTTCTTGGCGAACTGCCGAATCGTATCTGGCGTCTTGGCGTATTTCAGGATCGCCTGTTTGATCTCGGGCGTTAGTTCCAAGAGTTCAAAAATCGCGACTCGCCCCAAGTAGCCTCGTCCCTGACACTTCTCACAAATCGGAATTTCGATCTGATTGCCCTTGGCGTCGACGCGTTGTTCGGGGGGCGGCGGAATAAAGGGCTGGTAGAGTTGTGAGACTCTTCCAGCAGGAATCCCAAGCTTCTGTAGCAATGGAGGGGATGGTTGAAAAGTTTGTCTGCACGATTCACAAAGCCTTCGCGTCAACCTCTGTGAAAGAACCCCCGTCAACAAGTCCAAAATTTCTTTGGCTCTGCCTCGATACGTCGTAAGCAAAACCAAAATCGCTTCGATAGGATCATTCGCGACAACACGCGTAATGCCGTGTTTCCCTTCTTCTTTAATCTGATAAAGCGCTTGTTCCACGACGGCTTCGTTGTAAAACGAAGGCATGACCAACACGTCGGGTTGCTTCAGTAAAACCCTTGCGAAAGTCGTCTCTGGTGTTTCACCCTGACTAGGATCAAAAAAATGCTGAGTGATATTGATCATCTCAGGGTCCGGTTCTTTTTTGTTTTCCAGAGATATCCAGTCTCGCATGTAG
>JANPLJ010001320.1:0-5877 GCA_031426475.1 Pirellulaceae bacterium
CCGGTCCACGGGTCTTTAAGTGTTCCGATTCAGTCGACCGAGACTCCACGCACAGAAGCCACGGCGACGGTATCCGCCAACGAATCGGTTGAGCCATACGTGAAGCCCCCGCTCGCGACGACTCGAGTGGTGAGTTCAAAAGAAGAGGTTATCGGAATTGGTCGTTGGAAGTCCGAGGAACTGCTTACCCTACTTTCCAGCGTCACTCCGCGTCTTGCGTCGGCAGCCTTTCATGAACTCCAATCTCGCCTAAGCCCAACAGAGCTAGACTTGGCGGTAGAGCTCGCCCAAGGAACTCCCGACCAGCGAATCCAGGCGATGGAAAGACTTGTTCGCAACTCTCAATTGGACCCGATCCCATGGCTTGCTTGGATGGGAAGCGAAGCCGATCGAGATGTTCGCTTCAAAGCGGTCAGCTTGCTCGGAAGCATCAACAATGAGGACGCTCGACTGAGACTACGGATGATGCACGGCCGGGAACGCGATGCAGAAATCAGTCGACACATTCAAAGCGCGCTTTTGAATAGCGGATCTGTCAAGCCGAACATTCGATAAGGAATTCTCGCAAATGCTTTTCTCACCACTGAATTCGATAGGTCGTCTCGGGCATACTACGATGCTCGCGGTTATTGCCATTTCCTGCGTTGCTTCGGCTGCCGATACGACGAAATCATTGTCGAGTTCGCAAAGCATCAAAACGAATGCTGACAATCGGTTCGTCCAATTCGAGAAAGTCTCCGTTCATTGCGGACCGTCGAAAGAACACTATGCAACGGCTGTCCTCGAACGAGGCGCTAGCGTCGAGGTCTATCATCAGACAAAAGACGGATGGTGCGGAATTCGTCCACCTGATGGAAGTCACGATTGGCTCGCCGCCGATCAAGCGTATCTTCTACCCGGTGGCAAGCGAGCTGAAGTCGTTGGCAACAAAGCTCCCGCATGGATTGGAACAAATTCCGAACTCAAAGACAAACGGTTCCGATGGCAAATCGAATTGCAACCTTCACAGAAGGTCGATGTCATTGGAGAACTAGAACAAGCGATCGATTCCGATAAAGTGCGACTCTGGTACAAGATCTTGCCTCCGCCAGGAGAATTCCGTTGGATTCGCGAGGAGGCGCTTTCCTCAACACCTCCGAAAGCTCGTTCGACAACGGTCACTCTGGCGAGCACATCAAAGAAGGGATCGGTCGCTGACGAGCATCCTCAACAAGCAGCGTTCCAAACGGTCATTGAACGAGAACCGGTGGCCGGTGAGTATATCGAAGGCGAAGGTATCGTCATCGGCGGTTCGCCGAGCGAATGGAACGGAAATCAAGGTCAAATCGTTGACGAAGGTTACGTCAACGAAGGCGTACCGAGCCATTGGAGTTCCGATGAAGAATACGTTGTTGATGAGTCGATGGACGGCGAGAACTTTATCGACGGCTCAATGATTCAAGGTGACATCCAGCCTTGTCCGAGCTGCAATCGCACCGGATGCACAACCTGCGTCGATGCATCCCATCAAACCGATTCGTTCCAACAGTGGGACGCAGTCGAAGCGACAGGCAATCCGAAGCTTCGTTTCCGACCCATCAGCCGATTTTTTGGATTGTTGGGATTGTCGGTTGTTGAGGGGGAGCGCGTACAGGATCCCCCAGGCCTCCGTTGCCCGATTGGCTGTGGATGTTCTCGATGTATGCAAAGTCATGCGGATCTGAACCCACGTTCTTCCGGACGCCTTAACCATCTTCCTCGACCGAACCGTCGAATGCCAGGCAGAGTCTCGAGTGATTGGCTGGGATCGGATGAACCGATTCATGAATCCCATGGTATCGGACGATCGATGGCAGGGCACAGCAATCGATCGCTGCTTGAACCCAATCAAGCCGCGGGCGATTGGCATGGCGTTGCTCCAGCTCGCCTAGGCACGAGTCTAGGAAACATCGATCCCTACAGCGACACGAAGATGAGCGATAGAAGTCGGATGGACGGCGATAGGTCGTCCGTTGTTGCGGCAAGCGCACAAGCCGGTCAGCTCCATTTTTCGACACCCGAAATTCAACTGGCTATGGTTGACCTGTCGCGCGCCGTCTCCGAATCGATGGATCTCTGGGATCTCCGTCAGCACGCCGCCCGGGCTCAACAATGGATCGACCAAGCCACTGATCCGATCGCTCGCGGTGAAGCTCGCCTACTCTTGGAACGCATCGAAAGCTTCGAGATCCTGCGACGAAGGTCGCAAGCTGCAGCCGAGACGGCCTATGCGTTTCCAACCAATAGTGAATTTGCTACGCTTAATGGAGGTTCGATGGGTTCGATACCGGCCAGCCTTGCAGGGTATCAACGTCCTGTCGACAGCGTCGCCAACATGCCCCCCGCAGCAAGCGAACCATTTCCATCAAGTCCTACGGCCCCCCAACGCAACCCCGATGGAACACCTGCTAGCGATGCATCTGGCTGGCTTGTCCAAGTTCACTCCGCTGAATTTGGTCAACCGGAGTACGCGTTGACCGACGACTATGGTGGTCTGATCGCGTATGTACAACCTTCGCCAGGTATGAACCTAAGCAGGTATCTCAAGCAACCTGTTGGAATCTATGGTGCCAAGGGATATCTCCCAAGTTTGTCGGCGAGACAGATCGTTGCGGAACGAATCGTGCGACTCCGATAGCGGATGTTCTTAAGGCTATCGTTTAGGTGCTAAGGTAGGCTGGGAAGCTGATTTCACATCTCCGACCGCTTTCTTCTCATCCGATTTCGATTCCTCGGGAGCAACCGGTAGTTGCTTGAGCGTGAACTCGAAGGAGCCTGCCATCTGCAGATCGTTCGTTCCGAACGCTTCGACAGACGATGCGTTCATCGAATACGCGAGAGCTAAATGCCGACCCGCGTCGTTGGATAGCAGAATGTGAATCCATTGAACCGGCACGCTCTCGACTTGTCCTATCGTCACAATACGCATCATGCGCAAGCCAGTTTGACTTATTCGCTCGTCAGCTTCGAGAAACTGCCCAAAGCGTTTCCCTAACGCCTTTTGAATATCGTTTTGATAGCCTTCGATCGAAAGCTGGCGTCCCGGCTCCATATCCGTCATATTCGCGATCGTGCACTGAGCCACGACACGATTCTTCCGCACCCAACGAAGCGTCGCATCCACTCCACTATCCGTGTAGGTTGTCCAATTGCGATCAGCGACAAACGTATAGGCTCCGAGCTTCGAATCGAACTGAACAAGCTCTGCCGTGTTCGCCTTTTCCAATCGAGCATCCATTTCGGCAAGCGTGTTCCCAGTCGAAATCGCCGGTATTTGTTCGCGCAAAACTCGAAGCCTCGCTTGGATCTTGAATCCTGGCTCGGATTCACTAACAGCCCGATCTTCGTCAAAGGTAATCGCCACCCAAGAAACGAGACCTGCTTTTCGATCGATTTTCGCTTTGCCTTCGAGAGCAATTTTGGTTTCGATACTGCGAACTTCGCCTTGCAATTTACCTTTCAAAGCGAGTTGCCCAATCGCGTCATCGGCTTCGATCAAGGTAACTTTGACGGTCCCTGAGGTAACCACATCTAAATTGAGAAGCTTCGCAGCGACGTCGGCATCGAGCTCCCAACTGTCGCCAAGTTGGATCGCTCGTGTCGGCAATAGCTGCTCGAGATACATGGAAGCAATCGGAATTTGGACCAAGTCTTGTTCGGATGCAGTCAACGGATGATCGATGCAAACCGTCGACATTTCGCCCGAAATAGGCTTTCGAATCAACTCGCGGCAGGATTCTCGAAGTTTGATTTTCGTTGGATGTTTTTCTATTCGATTGTCGAGTTCTGCAAGGCTATAGACTTGATATGCCGAATCTTCCTGCGTTGCCTCGGGTGCGATTCCCAATTGATACTCTTCTTCGTATTCCAATGTCGACTTCGCTTCAATCGGTGCGGAACGCTGATCGTCCCCGGCTTTGCCACGATAGTTCTTGAGTCTCACCGTCCCTTTCACTTCAAGTACCGATTTAACTCGAGTTACCTTCGACATAGTCGATGGAGAGCCTGATGCTTTCGTACCAGCAGCAAGGCTAGCAAACGGGGGACGGCATACGAAGCCTGCGGTTGCCAACGCGGCGGCAAACCAACGCCGTCGAGTCGTTTGAACACGGGCAATTGAAAGCAAACCGTTGGTAATCAATTTTATATTCGATTCTTGCATGGACCTGGGAATCCTTGACTTCACAGAGCTTGACAACGTTCCACCTTCTTGCGTGATCGGCAACCCAGGCCATGCGCAGCGAAAGTTTATCCTGAAATTTGCCAAGTTTTTAATGGCAGCAAACATTCAACCAAGGGGATGTTGGGTTTCAATTCGTAGCCGATGTCGTAAGACTTCGGAGGAATCGCAGTAAACATCGCCTTTCGAGCTGCGTCCAAATTCTGACGAATTCGGCTACCCACCCCAAAATCTATGTTGGATGAAGCACGACCTGATTGACAAATCACTCGTGCGCATAGGAACGCTGTTATCGAGCCTGGGGAGTTTTAGCGGCTGCTTCTCGGCACGGTACGTCCACTTCTTCGGTGGACGGACATTGGCCAGTTGCGAACTTGGCGGTCGCAGGTTTGCCGCCTATGGGTACATATCCGTTTTCGTGAGAAATGGAATTACTGACCGCAAACGGTACCGGCGTTCGCTTGATAAGAGGCAACTGGCGTCGAAGGTTGGATATATCTTCTTGGATGGCGGCAATGGTTTCTTCGTAGGTTGGATTCGCGACGAAAGCTGAAGGTTGAACTTGTAGCGGAATCGATGCTTCGTAAGCGGTTCGACTACTAATCCAATCGTGCGCAGCGGTTAGCTTGGCGGAGAGTTCCGTTCGTTCGATGAGACCGGCTGTGATCTTTTCGTTTACTTCGTTCTTGACGCGTAGTTCGGCGCTTTCGATGGCCAGTTTGGCATTTTGTCGTTCGAGCGACACGATCTGGTCCGTGTAGTGATTCTGAAGTTCCAGGATCGCTTGAGTCATTTCTAGTCGAGCAATCAACTCGGCATTAAGAACACGAAGTTCAACGCATTCATGTTCAATCGAAGGCTGCAATTCTTGTTTCGCCTCAGGCTCGGGATCTCCGTCGCACTTGTGCGAGACCAAGGTCGCTGGCAACTCCACGCTTCGAAAGGGCGCTTTTGAGTCGTCCGTCGAGACTCTATCGCGATGACAGGCTAATTCGTTGGCTGTGATGGGCGGCAGATCCGCTTGCACTGGCTCAAAAATCCCAAGTGTCAATATCGGAAATAATGTTAAGCTCAACCGGTGAAATCCGTTCATCTCAAGCGCTCCTAGAATTGACGGTTAGTGGTCCGTTAGCACCAGGACAAAGCGATGCTCTCGCTTGATCCTCGGCTGCAACGGGCGAACTTTATCGAAAAAGCTGGGTTTGTCGAAAGAGCAACGCCCGGTCAATACGCCGAATTGTGCAGGAATGGCGTCGAATTTGGGTTGCCGTCGGGGGATAACGCCGACTACAATGTGTGCGAAGCGTGTTTAGACGTTTGCTTTGAACTCAGTCCCAGTATTTTTTCACATCGAGGTCGACCAATATGGCCATTTTGCTAACCGAGAATGCCGCTCAACAAGTCCGTAAGTTCAAAGAGGAGAACAGTTTCGGAGCAGAAACGTTCCTTCGAATTGGCGTCGCCGGTGGCGGATGCAGCGGATTCAGCTACACGCTAGCTTTCGACGATGCGTACGATGCCACCAAAGATAGCAAGTATGAACAACACGGCGTGGCGGTCGTGGTCGACAAGAAAAGTGCCCTCTATTTGGATGGTACGACAGTCGACTGGTTCCACAGCCTTGAAAAGCAAGGCTTTACCTTCGAAAACCCTAACGCGGTCAAGAGCTGCGGCTGCGG
>JANPLJ010001321.1:0-2669 GCA_031426475.1 Pirellulaceae bacterium
ACCGGACCTCGCAAGAGCCAGAATTATTTTTGGATCTTGATGATTGTCGATATTCTGTATGTTTTTGTTTTCCAGCTGCGTCACGAATACCGAATACGGCACTTCGGAAAGATCACTGACCCCTCGGAAAACCCAAAAGCTGATCAAAATACCGACAATCATCAAGATCCAAAAATAATTCTGGCTCTTGCGAGGTCCGGTTCCGGTTGTCGATGGTTGACCCCGGTCCTCCTTCTTCGACTTTGTCATGCAGACGCTTTCACTTTTTCAAGGGCTATGCAAGTGTTAAAAAAAGGGGGCAGGAACTCAAAAAGTTTGCAAAAGCCAAGTGGTATTGCTGGCCTGGAAAGTTCCTGACCCCTTTTTTGAACACGATGCAACTCAATTTGTTACCTCGGCAGGGAAAGTATAACCGAAGATCAAGAACGGGGCTAACCACTCATGGCCTGAACTAGTCGCCATAAAGCTGGACGTTCACGAAAAACAGGTTGCTTCATTGCCGACGGCGGATCGGACCGAACCTGCTGAATCGCCTGCTGGATGGTCGCGTCGACCAGCGAAGCGGTCGGGAATCGGATTCCCGCTTGAGCGGCCAGCGTTAAATCTTCAATCACCTCGTCGACGCTCTTTCGACGAATCGCCGCAATTTCGGTCAGACTATAGTCTTTTTGAACAAGTCCAACCGTCCACTGCCAGTCTTCCGACGAGGTTTTGACCGAGTCGAATAAGTGAGGAGTATGCGGCTCGTGGAGATTTGGCGGCACGTTTTGAGACACGTTGGACACGCCCATCGCCCCCATCGCCTGTGGCTGGTCTGACGGAAATGCCTTTGCTGCCAATTCAGCAGGATCCACACTTTTCATTGCCCGTGTTCCCGTGATTTCACGTGACGGGCTCGGGGGCGAGGGGGGCTGGGGTGGAAGCGGGGGCAAATCGCTTGAAATCAATGTCCCTTCATCCCCTGCCCTTTTCCCTGGTGTATTTGCTGACGGGAAGAGAACAGTCGAGAGCGACGCAATTGACTCGGGAATCGGACGCGTTCCTGCCGCAACCAGTTTGCCCAACTCGCTTACCAAGACAGTTGGGCGATGTGCCGTCGCCGAATGCTGTTCTAAGATCCCTGTACTCAGCATCATATCCATGAATCCGGCGACCGTTTTCTTCTTCACCGAATGGAACGTTCCATAACCGCTCAATCGATTGAGCCGCAATCGCTGGACTTTTGCGTTGTCAGAACCGCAAAGAAAATCGACGATCAATAATTTTCCAAGCCGCCCATGTAGCTGGTCGACCGCTTGAATGACTTTCTTGATCTGCTCGGACACATCGGCGCGAAGGACGACAGGACTCGGTCGCACCGCTTCCAACGATGTCGATGTTGTATCCAATGCAACATCGGGCGCTCCATTTTTCGAAACTAGGACCGGAAGCTTTGGCCATCCCGCATAACCTTGACAACGATCACACAGCCCGCATGCCGTCGCCGACGGATCACCAAAATATTGCAGGATCGAAAGCTGCCGACAATGCTTGCTCTGCGCAAACGCAACTACTTGCTCCAGCTTTTCAAAGTCCGCTCGCCGGCGTTCTTCGAGTGCCTTGAAGTCGATTTTGAGCTGTTCGAACGAGACCCCGCGTCGCCGAAAATGAATCGCTCGGCCGCGAAAAGGCGGTACGTATTCGAAGGTCTTGAGCTTCTTAAGCTCGTTGAGCGTTTTTCCGAGGACGTCGCGCTCTAAGCCCGTTTGTTGCATCAACCATCGAGGATGCACGTAGACCGCTTCTTCTCGCCGATCACCAATCGCACGCTCGACGGCTCGCAAAACCTTGCGGCGTTGCTCAGCCTCCTTTGGGAGCATATCGACCAGCGTTGGCAGATCGCTCGAAATTCGAACCATAGCCAGTCCACCACTCATCTCAAGGCGTTCAATGACTCCCGTTCTCGCAATAATTTGAAGGGCGGTTCCAACTGCTTCGGCTGACTGAGGGACATCGATCAGCTCGCGTAGCTCCTGAGCCGTTCGTTCGATCGGGTCTTCAGCCAACTCACAAAGACACTCATAAACGCGTTCAATCAACTCACGAGGAGGATTCGCGTTGTCGATGAAGAATTCTTGAATGAACCTGTCTTGCGACGAGTACAACAGGACACACTGGGACGGCAGACCATCGCGGCCAGCTCGGCCAGCTTCCTGGTAATACGCTTCCATCGAACCAGGAATGTTATAGTGGACAACATAGCGCAGGTCGGATTTATCGATGCCCATCCCGAACGCGTTCGTCGCGACAATCCCTTTGAGCTTGCCGATCATGAACTGCTCTTGAATAAACCTGCGTTGGTCCAGCGTCAGGCCCGCGTGATATGCTCCAAAAGAAACTTTTAGCTCTTTTCCGATGGTTTCGACCAAGCCTTCGCAACGCTTGCGCGTCGCTGCATAAACGATTCCCGACCCCTGTTCGTTCTTGAGGAACTCCAAGAGGGCTCGATCTTTGTCGCGATCGCTGTTGCAATGAACCGATCCAATATAAAGATTGGTGCGTGCGAATCCCGTTACAAATTGCTTGGGATGACGCAGTCCCAGAACATCGCAGATATCCTGTCGCACTCGTGGTGTTGCCGTCGCAGTCAACGCGATCGTCTGAACGCCGCCGAGCGCCGCGCGAAACTG
>JANPLJ010001322.1:0-5968 GCA_031426475.1 Pirellulaceae bacterium
CGCAGAAAAACGTGCTGTTCCTCTCGGAGCGTTTGTAAGCGAGAAGGGTTTAGGCCATTGGTCGATCGATTTGACCGCAGATCAGATCCTAAAATTCCAGCCCTTTCAAGAAAAGCTACGCCCGATTCGAGTGGATCGCGGCTGGGAGGAGTATGTTGCTGTGAAGTATGGGCGAGGAGGTCTGCAAATGAGAAAGACGGTCGATTGACTTTATCGCGAGGCGATCGATTTCTCCCAGGATCTTAGTTTCACAAGCGGATTTCATGATGCGTTGCGTAAGTGCCCTGAAGTCTGCTTTCATCGCAATCACTTGCTTGTCCGTCACCGGTTGCCATCGATCTCCAACGGACGTAACCGCTGCTTCACCAACTCGTCCACTCCCTGAAGTCGACACATTCGCAGCCATTACCAAACAGATCGTTGATTACCGGGAGTTCACGGGGAGAACTACGGCGGTCCAAACAGTCGACGTCAGAGTACAAGTAAACGGATATTTGCTTCAAAGTCCGCAACCACAGCTCGTAAACATAGACCCGGCTGAGGTTCACAAAGTTTCATTGTCACATGATTCGATTGACGACTCTCAATCGGCGTCCCGTCAAGATCCTTCCAACGATTCCTTCCGCGTAACAATTCACGAAGGCGATCGCGTTAAAATCGGGACCCCCCTTTTTGAAATCGATCCTGCACCGTATCGATTCGCGCTGGCTCAAGCGGAGGGAACTTTCGCAGCCACCCGAGCTCAACTAAAACGCCTCTCGTTGGATCTCGCCCGTGCCAAGGATTTGCGAGGTTCCAATTCGATCAGTCAAGCCGAATATGACTCGGCGGTTGCCAACGAGGCCGAAATCGTTGGTCAACTAGAGACTCTTCGAGCAAGTGTAGATCGAGCGAAGCTTAACCTCCAATTTACCCAGGTTGTATCTCCAATCGATGGGCTGCTGGGAAGGACGATAGTAACGAATGGAAATTTAATCTCGGCTGATTCGACTATTCTCACGACCATTGTGTCAATGGACCCTATTCACGCATATTTTGATGTCGATGAAGACTCGCTTCTCGATTATCGAGCCAGGATTCGTTCCGGGAATGTACGAAGCGCACGCGAATCATCGATTCCGGTCGAGCTCGGCCTGGCCAACGAAGAAGGCTTTCCTCATCCCGGTGTTATCGATTTCGTCAACAACACAACGGATGCAAACACTGGCAACACGCGAATTCGTGCCCAACTGCAAAACCCGATGGGGGCGTTATCGCCGGGACTTTTTGCACGAATTCGCGTTCCATTTTCTGAAGAGCATACTGCCGTTCTGATTCCTACGCGCGCCTTAGCGATGGATCAGCAAGGTCGATACGTAATGGTCGTTGATGAAAAGAGTGTCGTGCATCGCCGGAGTGTTCAGATCGGATCGACTCGAGAATCCATGACGGTGATCGTTCAGGGAGTCCAGAAGGATGAACTGGTCGTCGTATCTGGACTTCAGAAGATTCGGGATGGAGCTACGGTCGCCCATCAATCGACTGAAGAACAAGAATAGCAAATGACGCAAAAACGACAGACGACACAGATTAGGGTAGGCATCGGAGTCAGTGATTTCAGGTGATTTCAAACTTTTTCATCAACCGCCCAGTCGCTGCCAACGTGATTGCCTTTATCACGATCATCTTTGGTATCGTCGCAGTCTATTCGCTTCCCGTCGAACGCTATCCGAACATTACCCCGCCCACCATCCAAGTAACGACATCTTATCCAGGTGCCAATGCCAAAGTCGTATCCGAAACCGTCGCAGCGCCGCTCGAACAGCAGATCAACGGTGTCGAACATATGCTGTACATGTCGTCGACGTCGTCGTCGAACGGTGCCTACTCGCTCACGGTAACTTTCGACGTGGGATCCAACCTTGATCAAGCACAGGTGCTGGTACAAAATCGAGTTGCGCTTGCCGAACCCTTGCTACCTACCGAGGTTCGTCAACAAGGCATCACCGTCAAGAAGCAATCGACGAATATTCTATTAGTCGCATCGCTGACGTCACCTGACAAGACGTTCAACAGTCTTTTTCTGTCGAATTTCGCCAGTCTTAGACTTCGCGATGAACTGAGTCGAGTCGAGGGAGTCGGCGAGGTCACGGTAAGCGGTAGTGGCGCATACAGCATGCGCATTTGGGTGGATCCATTGAAGCTTGAGACACGTGGACTTACTTTCCAAGACCTGCTCGGCCAATTACGGCAGCAAAACGTTCAGGTTGCCGCCGGACAAATCGGTCAACCTCCGACGAACAATGCACAGGACTTCCAACTTACGATCACCGCGTTAGGACGACTCTCCGAGCCGGAGCAATTTGAGAACATCATTGTCAAGAATGGTCGCGATGGCGGACTGACGTATCTTCGCGACGTCGCGCGGATTGAACTAGGCGCTCAGGCTTATGATAGTTTTGCACAGCGTGGAGGCATTGAATCGGCTAGCGTGCTGATCTATCAGCTGCCTGGTGCCAATGCGTTGAGTGTTGCGGTGAGTGTGCGCAAGGCTCTTGAAAGACTAGCCAAGTCTTTTCCAAAAGGAATGGAGTATGACATCCCATTCGACACGACCGTTTTCGTTTCGTCGGCGATTCACGAGGTGTATAAAACACTCATTGAAGCAGGTGTCCTCGTTCTCATCGTGATCCTTGTTTTCCTTCAAGACTGGCGAGCCGTACTCATTCCGGCAACGACGGTTCCGGTTACGATCATCGGAGCTTTCGCCATCATGCCATTCCTTGGATTTTCGATCAATTTGTTGACGTTGTTTGGATTAGTGCTTGCGATCGGGATCGTGGTCGACGATGCGATCGTGATTGTCGAGAATGCCGCTCACCATATTGAAAAAGGCGAGTCGCCCAAGAATGCCACGATCAAGGCGATGCAAGAAGTGACCGGGCCGGTGATTGGTATCACAGCTGTCCTCATGGCCGTCTTCATTCCGACAACTTTTCTCGGAGGGATCACCGGCCAGCTTTACCGGCAGTTTGCCCTCACGATTGCGGCGACCGCACTTTTGAGTGCGATCAACGCGTTGACATTGAAGCCAGCACAAAGTGCCGCTTGGCTGAGGCCTGCAACGAAAAGGAAGTTTTTTCTCGCTCGCTGGTTTAACGACGGTTTTAGATTGACGGAAGGAGTCTATACGGCCGCCGTTCGTGGGCTCCTGCGGTTCTGGCCCATGGTCATGGTTGTCTACGTACTCACGGTCACAGCGACATTTTGGTGGTATTCGAGACTACCAACGGGTTTTCTTCCGTCAGAGGACCAGGGCTATTTGATCACGGCGGTTCAACTCCCTGATGCATCGTCCCAAGATCGTACTATCGAAGTGATCGAGAAAATCAATTCGATCTTGACCGATCTGCCAGGCGTAGAGACTTGGTTCACACTCGGTGGTACCTCTCTCTTGGAAGGTAGTCAGTCGTCTAATGCGGCGACCGTGTTCATCCGCCTCGACCCTTGGGAAGAACGCACTACTGCAGCTCTTCAACAAGATGCTATTATCGGTTCACTCAACAAGCGATTGTCATCCATCAAAGAGGCTTTCATCTTGGTAATTGCACCGCCGGCGATTCAGGGACTCGGTGTAAGCGGCGGTTTTGAGATGCAGATTGAAGACCGTTCCGGGGTTGGACTAGACGAATTGCAAAATGCGGTGAATCGAATGGTGAGCAATGCGAGCAAACAAGCCGCGCTTACTCGGGTCAACTCGACATTTCGCGCGGGCGTCCCGCAGCTATTCGTAGATGTCGCGAGGGATCGAGCAATGTCGATGCAAGTTCCCATCAGCGACGTTTTTGGCACGATGCAAGCCGCGTTGGGATCGGCTTACGTCAACGATTTTAACAAATTTGGTCGTACCTACCGAGTTAGCTTGCAAGCTGACGCAAACTATCGAGATAGTGTAGACGATATACGTCAGCTCAAGGTTAGAAACGCAAGCGGCGAGATGGTATCGCTGGGAAGCCTCTTGACCGTTAAAGACGCGTTTGGTCCACAAATCATCCGACGTTTCAATCTTTATCCAGCGGCGACGATTACCGGAGCTTCAGCCCCTGGTCAAAGCTCCGGGCAATCTCTTCTGTTGATGGAGCAAATCGCCGGTGCCGAACTTTCGGAAGCTTTTGGTTTTGATTGGAGCGGTGTGTCTTTGCAGGAAAGAAACGCGAAAGGGGAGGCAATCTACGTCTTTGGACTCGCTGTAATGCTTGTCTATCTCGTCCTAGCGTTCCTGTACGAGAGTTGGATTTTGCCGTTCGCCGTGATCCTTGTCGTGCCCCTAGGCCTGTTGGGGACCGTGGCGTCCGTTTCGTTAGCCGGAATGGACAACAACATTTACGTACAAATTGGTATCGTCTTGGTGATCGCATTAGCAAGCAAGAATGCAATTCTCATCGTCGAGTTCGCACGGGATTTGCGACACGGCGGCGAATCCATTCTCGATGCAACGGTGCATGCAGCGAAAATGCGATTTAGGCCAATCTTGATGACATCGATTGCGTTCATCCTTGGTGTGCTGCCTCTCGTGTTCGCAACCGGCGCCGCCGCCGCGAGCCGACGAGCTTTAGGAACCGCCGTCTGCGGAGGGATGATTACGTCAACGGTGCTGGCGGTATTCTTCACCCCGATCTTCTTTGCGGTCTTCCAAAGAATCTCGGAGTTCAGGCTGCGGCGCAAATAAGAAAGCGACGTGAATCTGGGAGAGACAGATTGAAGCTTAGGAGAGAACTCCTCGCAACCGTAGCTCATCACTACTGAGCTACGGCCGCGTGAAATGAATCTGATCAGCGACCGGGCAAGTGATGTTGCAGCTTGCGTCGCGTCTAGGCTTTTGCGGCCTCGTTCGAAGTCTTGCTCAGATTCGAAAGTAATTTATCTGCTTTCTCTTCTTCATCAAGATTTTGACCAAGTAACTTTTTGGCGCTAGTGTATCCAAGGCTATCGGCCCAAGTACAAAGCGTGCCGTACGTTGCAATTTCGTAGTGCTCGACTTTTTGTGCCAAACCAATCAGAATGGCATCGGCAACGTCGTCATCAGCGTCTTCAGCCATCATTTCCTCGGCCTCTTTGATGAGGCCCGCCATCGCCTCGCATTTTTTGGCCTTCGCTGGCTTGCCAGTGTCTTCAAAAGCTTCCGCGACACGTTCCACTTGTACCTTTGTCTGTTCCAAGTGGTCGTTAAAAGCCTTCGTAAGCTTCTCGCATGATGCTTTCTTCACCATTTTCGGCAACGCTTTGACAAGTTGCTGCTCGGCGCTGTACATATCTTGCAGTTCCGCATAAAAGGCATCCGCAAGCGTTTCAAGTTTCGACATACTCAATCTCCTTCTAGGTTTCAATCAACGTTTCTTGGCCGATCCACGTTGGCGCGGCCTACTATTCGGTCGAAGTCCGCAAAACTCATGGAACTTCATGTGATCACAATGAATGTTACGACGTCGTTTTCTCAACAAGCAGAAAGCGTGCCGGAGAGGGTACGTTGACCGGATCACCCGGAATCTTGGAAGCTAGTCGTACGATTCTAGACGTTCTGCCTGTTGAACGAGCAACTCGAGTTGGAGTTGCATTTTAAGCGATCAAAACTCGCAGAATACCTAACGGTTATTTAAAGGATTACTCCGAGACTTCTCACCATTCGCCACCGCGAACACGCTCGTTCCCAGGCTCCTGCCTGGGAACGCACTGTCCTGGAGGCTCTGCCCACCGCTCTAAACATCTTTGCAATTCTAAATGCCAGAAAAAATGGGAGATCGAGGCTCCTGCCGAGAGGCACGTTGGAACTCTAGGCCATCGTCGGGAAAGGACACTCGGATGGGGTATGCGATTCCAACGTTGCTCCGCAGGAGCGTCGCACTCCCGTTTCACTTGCCAAGGAATTGAAAAGATGTTTAGAGCAGGAGCCTCAACGTCCCGTCCCGTACTTTCGCCGATGAAGGCCACT
>JANPLJ010001323.1:0-5242 GCA_031426475.1 Pirellulaceae bacterium
GCCTAATCCATGCTCCCGTCGCTGAAGGCACCTCGCATTTACCGCCCGAATCTCAACTTCCTGGGCAGAAGGATACTCAGCTTACGCGAAACGGTGAGGGGCAACTCCCTCGGCCCGTCGAGCGGTCCATCGAGGAAAAACCTGTTGTACCAGAAGTAGAAGTAAAGGAGGCTCGTGCTTCGACCAGTTCTCTCCCAACGGAATCGACGCTTCCCAATTCGCTTACCCAGTCGCCTCGTGTTGTGCGACGTCCTGCTAAGAAGCCGAGAGCGAAAACACCCAGCAAAATCCGGGAATCTGCGCTACCGCCTGAAAAAGCCGAATCAAAATCGAATGATCCTGCTCCCCAACCACCCGTGCTGGTTCCGGAATCGGTGGTGACCGAGTTACCATCGGAGTCGGCTTTGCCGGAAGGAAAACCGGTTGCACAGGCGGAAGTTGTGCAAGCTAAAAAAGAGGAACGCGATCGGGGCGAATTGGAAGGTATGTTGCTGACCGAGGAAGGCGAAACGACTCCTTGGGCACGGGTTGTATCCGATGGCCACACCGGCGCGATCAACGCATTGCAGTTTTCTCCTGACGGCAAACGGCTTTATTCAGCCGGGCGAGACAAGGTCGTCCACGTTTGGGAGGAAGAGGTGGATGGCGATCGTGCCGCGTGGACGCATCGCGATCTTATCCGATGGCAAGTCGGTCGCGGACGGCAAGGTACTTTGTATTCGATCGCCCCCAATTCGAACTGGCTTATGCTGGCGGGCGTTGGTGTCAAAGCGGAACGCGAGGTGGGGGTGCTCGATCGTCAGACTCTGCGATGGCTTTCACCGTTAATCGACACCAGCGATTTGGCATCGATGGACACGACGTCGCTTGTTTGGCTGGACGACTCCGATCGATCCAGGCTGATTGCTGCCGATTCGTCCGGTGGTGTGATTCGATGGTCGTACCAGGCCGACACAGCGACTTGGTCAGCAGAACGACTTCGCCCCTCGAGCGGCGAACTGTTGGCGTTTCGTCCGATTGCCCGCGTCGATTCCGCGACGCTTGCGATTGCCAATCAAGGTTCGCGAAACCCAAAGAGACCATGGACCATCGAACTGCTCGACGTGAACACCAATCAAACGAAGTTGGTTCTACCACATCAAGCGACCTCCGCTCAAGGAATTCTTGCGCTCTCGCAGTATTTCTCCGACAGTCAACCGACGACCGGCAGTGGGTGGACGGAACAACAAAAGCAACAAGCTCAACAAGTACTTATTCCAGCATGCGGCGAAGAATGCCGTTCGATACGTGTCTCCAACGACGGCAAGCGTATTGCCGCGATCGATCGCATGAGTTGGCTCGCCGTATGGGATGATGCCGGTCAGCTTTTACTCAAATACCGCCCGGTGAAACGTGGCCAGCTCGACCCCGATGAATCTCGCAGCTTCCTAGACATCGCGTGGTCGTCGGATGGGAAATCGCTGTTCGTTGGAGAATCGGTGCAGGTGCCTGGCCAGACGACAAAACAAGGACGCTTGTCCGTTTGGGAGCAAGACGCGACGGGGGCCTTTCGCATCAATCTTGGTCGATCCGTCGCAACGACGAAGCCAATTAATCAGCTTGCGGTCAGTGCAAC
This sequence comes from Pirellulaceae bacterium, assembly GCA_031426475.1. GTDB lineage: Bacteria > Planctomycetota > Planctomycetia > Pirellulales > Pirellulaceae > JAIYDQ01. The sequence goes on from JANPLJ010001323.1 coordinate 1,616, forward strand.
CAGCCTGGCACATGATTTCGGTACGCAGTGTGTCGTTCGACCGCTCGCCGATTTAAGCAAGACTAGCATGCTTGGACAGAATACTATGCCGGCGCCGAAGGGAATCCAATTCGGTGCAGATCTTCCCTATCGATGGAAATGGCTTGACATCGATGGCCAAGCTCATGCTTTCGGCCAAGTGAACGCCAATCAAACGCCTCAATCCTTTCAGTTTGTCGATCCAAACGCTTCGAAGTCAACTTGGTTGAATTCTTCTTCTCCGGTAGCAAACCATGAATTGCCATTTCTTCGCGGCAGCGACTATTTTGTTAAAGTAAACGGAGTCGATGGAAAACTGAGTTTGCCTGTCGAAGCAAACCAGACGATGGCGTCTCGCTATGGCCCAGTCGAAGTTTCGACGTGGATTCGACAGAAGGATCGTGCGCCGACAAGTTTCGCCGTGACGTTTGAGAGGCAGCTTGTCGTTTGGGTATTTGCGATGCCAGATCGCGCGAACGGGGAATGCCGACTATTGCGAGTCTTCCGTGGACACGAAGACAACATCAATAGCTTGGCTTGCTCGCCAGATGGGCGGTTTATCGCTTCGGCAGGGCAGGATCGAACCATTCGCATCTGGCCACTGGAAGGTCTTGATAGCCCAATCGATGAAGACGGATTGCTACTCCGAAAATGGGGCGCGAAGTTTCACGCTGCCGATGACGGGCTCGAAGTCGACGAAGTGCATTCAGCGGGCCCGCTTTATTCACGCAATCTGAGAGCCGGAGACAATGTTTTTCGTTTGGCGTGGACTGAATGGAATCCGGCGGTTAACAAATTTGAAGAACGTCGCACCGAAGATGTCGAGGAAATCCGTCGTCGATTGATCGAGGCCAGCGTTCTTCAGGGCTACGCTTTTTGGTACCGCCGCGGTGGTCCGGATACACCTGAACGAGGTTTCAAGCGAGTGTGCCAGTGGGAGCCGCTAATGACTCAGGTAGTCAGCAGCGATCGCGAGTGGGCTGTGTGGACACCAACCGGTTATTATGATGCGTCGTTCAATGGCGATCGCTTGTTCGGTTGGCAATTAAACCGCGGTCCTGATCAACGACCCGACTTCTTTTCCGCTGACCGATTTCGCAAGATTCTGGAGCGCCCCGACGTTCTCAAGAATCTTTTGGGGGCCGGTAACATTGAAGACGCCTTCAAACGCATCGCGAGTGCTCGGCCGCCTGGGGAGCTCGAAGGGACACTCGTTCGTTCGATCGCGCTTCAGCCAAGTATTGAAATCATATCGCCGGTCGTAGGGAGCGAACTTCGCGACCGAAGTGTTCGGCTGCGAGCGACGATCAGCGTACTTTCTGGTCAAAAAATCCTATCTCCCAAAGCCTTTGCCAACGGCGTGGTTGCAAGTGAATTTCGTGAAATTGATAAGCTCGAAACCGATGATGGTCGCACGCAATACACCTATGAATGGCAGGCGATGATACCGCAAGATAGACTCATCCGATTTCAGGTATTTGCTGCGACGGAAGAGAAAACTGTCGGTTCGGGCGAACTTGTTTTAAAGAACGCGTTGGCTAACTTGGCGTCGAAACCGACTCGGACGCCACAGGTCTATATGCTGTCGGCAGGTGTCTCCAAATATACCGATCCAGCCATAGTTTCACTGGACTCACCAGCCAAGAATGCTGTTCAAATCAGCGAGTTGTTTTCAAATCGGACGCTGAACGTATCTGGTCCACGTCCTCAAGCATTGACGAACGAGAATGTTACGCCAGTAGCGTGGCGAACGAAAATTGAACGGGTAGCGGGCCAACTTGAGGGAATAGTCGGCCCAGACGATTTACTGTTGATCTATCTGAGTGGCCACGGGATCTTGGATAGTCGTACTCACGAATATCGATTCCTCACACATCGAGCTCGTGCTCGAGATTTAAAGGTCGGTAAGTACGATGATTGCCTCTCTTTTTCCGATTTGGCCGCCGTCAAGAATCTTGCTTGCCGAAAGCTTGTTATCCTGGATACTTGTCACAGCGGTGCAATTCAACCTTTGGAACAGCCTCAGTTAAAAGCGGCGGTACGAGCTTTGCAAGACGACCTTATGATTGTGATGACAGCGACCGAAGGTAACCAACTGGCGGCGGAGAACGCTTTCACTGGGCCGTTGATGGAAGCATTGAAGGGGAGTGCCAATGCGGATCGCGATCAGTATGTTTCATTAAAGGAAGCGATGACGTACGTTCGCAAACGTATGCAATTGGTCTCGACATCCCAGTTTCCTACGATCGGACCCAGCGATCTTGTCGAGCTCGTTGATTTCCCAATCATCCGCGTCAATGCACCGGCACAACTGGCTGGTTTCGATTTAAAGTCAATGAAGGATTCTGGAGTGCCGACGCGATGATCGAAGACGATCACGGACCAGAACATCCCGAAAAGTATCAAAGCGGTATGCGGAAATGGCGATCGGCTTGGATAGGTCTGGCAGCGTTTCTACTAGCGATTCTTTGGTATGCGTCGAGCCAACGGAACAAATCTGCAAGCATCCGAGAACCAAATCCAGAGCAACCACGCAAACGCCTAGTGGAGCAGGGGGGCTGGGCGAATCAATTGTCGGAATCCTCCGCTTCGATCGCTGAAAAAATATTACCAGCTGTCGTTAGCATTCGAGTTTTTCGCGATACGATCACATCCGAAGATGATGAGCTTACATCGTTCTTTGGGCAATTGCCGGTCCCCAAGAGCAGTGATCAGGGGTCTGGTTTTTTCGTTCGCCCGGACGGATGGGTAATCACCAACTATCATGTTGTGAGGCAGGCCAACAAGATCCAGGTCGTTCAATCCAACGGTGAAAGCGTTGTGGGCAAGGTTATCGCTTTCGACTCTGCATCCGATATCGCGGTAGTGCAAATCGATGCGAAGAATCGTTCATGGCTTGGTTGGGCTAGTCAACCGCCGAAGACTGGTAGTCTCGTCTGGGTTGCCGGTGCACCTTTCGGCTTGGACGGGAGTCTTTCAATGGGGATCATCAGCGCCGTCAATCGGAATTCGCTTTCGGGGAGTCCGATGCGAGACTACTTGCAAACCGATGCAGTCGTTAATCCTGGTCATAGTGGAGGCCCAGTCGTCAATGCAGACGGCGAAGTCATCGGAATCGCATCGGTCATTCTCGGCGAAGAGTATCGAGGGATCGGATTCGCTTTGCCTTCCGCGACCGCCAAACGCATTTCAGATCAGTTGATTGAAACGGGGGGCGTCGTCCGAGGCTGGATTGGGGCTAAATTCGGCCAAGTGACATCCGAGCGGGCCAGACGCGCTGGCATCGAAGAGGTGGAAGGCGCTTACGTCGAACGCGTTACGAGCGCGACGGGCAAACCGAACCCGGCCGAACAAGCCGGGCTTCGAGTGGGAGACGTTTGTACGTCGATCAACGATACGATTGTTCGAAGTCAATTTGATCTCGCAAAAAGTATCGCGACCATGAAACCAAGCGACGTTGCTCGCTTGAAGATCATCCGAAATGGCCAACCGATGACGATCGAAGTTGTCGTTGCGGAAACGCCGTGATGATGGATGATTGATTGATTAATGATTGATGATTGATGATTGATGATTGATGATTGATGGATGTATTCGGTGGCCTAAAAC
>JANPLJ010001324.1:0-2718 GCA_031426475.1 Pirellulaceae bacterium
CATCACATCGATGCCTTTACGATGTGGTTTGCCGGCGGTGGATTCAAAGGCGGACAGACCTACGGAAAGACCGACGAATTTGGATTCGGAGCGGTTGAGAATCCAACCCACGTCCGAGATATCCATGCGACGATTCTTCATCAGCTTGGACTTGATCATGAACGCCTAAGCGTTCGTTTTCAAGGGCTGGACTACCGATTGACCGGTGTAATGCCCGCGAATGTCGTGAAGGACTTACTGGGATGATGTAGAGATTTCAATCGTAGCCGAAGTTGTAAAACTTCGGACGAATCGCTGTTGGCATAGCGTTTCGAGTTTCGTCCAAATTCTGACGCATTCAGCTACTGCACCTCTCACTATAGGATTCGTATCATGAACCTCCATTCGATCGAGTTGCGAGTCGCGTTGTGCATCGTAACCATTCTTCGAAGCGATTTTCTCGTGGGCCAAGAAGCAGCGTCGCAACGTCTGAATCGCATTGCTCCTGAAACGCCGGCTGAGTTGCAATCGCGATTCCAACCGACGTCGAAGCCGCTTGCATTCGTCAGTGCCCATCGTGGCGGTGCACAGCGGGGCTACCCTGAGAATTGTCTGGCGACGTTTGAGAAAACGTTGCAAAGTACGCACGCCATCATGGAGATCGATCCTCGCTATACCAAAGACGGTGCTATCGTGTTGCATCATGATGCGACGCTGGATCGAACGACAACTGGTACAGGCCGAGTCTCAGACTTTACTCTCGCGGAATTGAAGCAACTTCGACTGAAAGACAACGAAGGAACGGTCACCGATTTTCAGATTCCCACGCTCGAAGAAGCCTTCAAATGGGCTCGCGGCCGAACGATTTTGGTCTTGGACCAAAAGGATATGTCGGCGACTGAACGCGTTCAAAAGATCACCGAGCATTCAGCCGAAGCCTATGTGATGTTGATCGTGAACAGCTTCAGAGACGCACAAGCCTGTTATGCACTCAATCCCAACGTCATGATGGAAGTCATGATTCCGAACCGTGAGAAAGCGGAGGAATTCGATAAGCTCGGTGTGCCTTGGCGAAATGTCGTTGCCTTCGTTGGACACACGCCGCCTGAAGATCGTGGTCTGTACGAGTACATTCACAGCAAGGGTGCGAGTTGTATGATCGGTACGTCTCGAAACCTCGATCGGAATTGGATCACAGGTAAAGTATCCGAGATCCAGAAGCTCGAACCCGACTATCGAGCATTTCTCGAACGCGGAGCTGACATCATCGAAACCGACATACCAAGCCAAATCGGCCCAATGCTCTTCCGCCAAGCGATCGAGTAGAATTGGGTTAGCTAATTGACTAGTGCCTTATCCAACGTAGGGTGGGTAGCCGAATTCGTCACAATTCGGACGCAGCGCGAAAGGCGATGTCTACTGCGCTTCCTCCGAAGTCCTACGACATCGGCTACATTTGAAAAGGAAGAACTGAAACGACACGATCCAGAGATGTTTGAATTGCTGGGGCAAATGTGGAAATAGCTGACGAGTCGGATCAGAAATCTCTCTTTCGATATCGACCTTTTCGTCACTATTGGACGGCCCGCGTCTGTTCGATGGGAGCTTACCAGATGCAAGTGGTTGCGACTGGGTGGTCTGTTTATGAACTTACGCGCAACCCGCTTGATCTTGGGTTTATTGGGCTTGTACAGTTTCTGCCCCGCATCGCGCTGACCTTATGGGCTGGCGCTGTCGCTGACCGACATGACCGTCGTTGGATCGCTTCGATTTGTACGCTCGTGCAGATGATCGCTTGCGGTTTTCTTGCGCTGGGAAGTTGGCGAGATGCTTTATCTCGAGAAGCGATCTTCGGATTGATTACCGTGATGGGTGCCGCCCGCGCCTTTGAGATGCCATCCATGCAATCGTTATTGCCGAACGTTATTCCAGTGTCCGCCTTCCCACGCGGTTTGGCGATGTCGACTGCTGCAACGCAAATTGCAATCATCGGCGGTCCTGCGCTGGCGGGATTGATTTTCCTCGCTGGTGTTACGGAGGTCTATGCCGTCGCCACGGTACTATTTTTAGTCGCCAGCGTCATGATGATGAGCATGCCTTTGATCCGCAAGGTAATCTTGCCAGCGCGATCTAGTGAATCATTGCTCGCCGGTATCCATTTTATTATGGAGAAGCCTGTGATTCTTGGAGCGATCTCCTTGGATTTGTTTGCGGTTCTTTTGGGAGGAGCAACGGCACTGTTACCAATTTTTGCGAAAGACATTCTGCATGTAGGGCCTTCCGGCCTTGGCTTGCTTCAAGCGTCGCCAGCGATCGGAGCCTTGGCGATGACGTTCTATCTATCTCGCTTTCCGCTTCGAAGTAAAGTGGGCAGATCTCTCTTTATTTCCGTCGCAATCTTCGGACTGGGTACCGTGGCTTTCGCTATCTCCACTTCATTCTGGCTATCGCTTGGAATACTCGTCGTCATAGGGGCATCAGACTGCGTCAGCGTGGTGATTCGTCAGTCGCTTGTCCAGCTAGAAACGCCGGACGACATGCGAGGTCGTGTCAGTGCCGTGAACTCAGTCTTCATCGGCGCTTCGAATCAACTCGGCGAATTCGAATCAGGAATGATGGCTGCTGCTTTCGGAGCCGTTCCCTCGGTCGTCATCGGCGGTCTTGGAACACTACTAGTCGCGGGGCTTTGGATGCGACTGTTTCCAACGCTGGTACGACGCAACGAACTTTGAGGACAGG
>JANPLJ010001325.1:0-6003 GCA_031426475.1 Pirellulaceae bacterium
CGCGGAACTACGCCAATCCCATTTTTCGAATTTTTGAAGCGAGCGATAGCCGGTTTCGCACAACTTTGGGTGCGAGTTCGGAATCGACAGCGAATTTAAAGAGGCAGCGAATGAGCTGCTCATCAGTTACTGTCAGTTTGCTCCATGCCTGGAAGCCACTGCCACCTTGAGACCCCTAGTTCATCAGCAATCCAGCCACGGATGCGTTGATGAGGGTCGCGAGGAAGCCACCGAGCAAGGCCCGTGTCCCGAGCTTGGCCAAGTCGCCGCGTCGGCTATGGGCGAGGGCTCCGATGCCACCTGCCAGCTTGCCTGGCAGCAAGCGAAGTTTGGCGACCAGAAATCATCCCAGTATTCTCAACACCCCCATTCTCACACATCCTTGCCGACGAAGGAGGCAAGGACGCGTGAGAATGGGGGTGTTTGAGTGGGACTCGGTTCTGGTTGCCAAGCTTCTCACCCGCAAGCCAAGCTTACGGGAGTTGCTCCTTACAACGCCGCTTCGTCGGACTCGCCTGTGCGAATGCGAATGACGCTCTGGATGTCCGAGACGAAGACTTTACCATCGCCAACTCGACCTGTTTTGGCCGCCTCGACAATCGTATTTAAAACTACGTCTAATTCCGTATCTTTGCAGATCACTTCGATCTTTACCTTCGGTACAAAGTCGATCGCGTATTCCGATCCGCGATAGATCTCGGTGTGGCCTTTCTGTCGACCAAAACCTCGAACTTCGCTGACAGTCATGCCGACGATCCCCTTTTCCGTCAATGCGTTCTTGACATCCTCGAGTTTGAAGTGGCGTACAATCGCTTCTATCTTTTTCATATTGACTCCTGCGTCACTGACGCTGATTTATTCATTAGTAAAATTCGTAACCGGCTTCGCCATGCTCGGAAAGATCCAAGCCAACATCTTCATTTTCGGCTGTTGGACGCAAGCCAACCAACGCACTTACCACGGCAGTGATGATCACGGTCGCGACTACTGATAAAATGATGGTGAGTCCCATCGCTTTGAGTTGCTCAATCCACAGGGTGCCATTCTCCAGAACCTTATCAAGTCCGTTTTGCTGGGCGTACGCACCGACCAAGTTGGCATTCACGCTGGGGGTTGCTAAGAAACCGGTCATCAACGCTCCTAAAGTTCCGCCAGCCGCATGGACACCGAAGGTATCGAGTGCGTCATCGTACTTGAAAATCTTCTTCACGACGGTACAGAACAAATATGGCACGACACCGGCCGCCAGACCGATGATCAAGGCACCTTTGACGGTGATGAAACCGCAAGCAGGTGTGACAACCACCAAGCCTGCAACGGCTCCAGAGCAGAAACCAAGGATCGAAGGCTTGCCGTTGCGAACGTACTCGATCAGCGGCCAAATAAAGCTTGCAACAGCTGCCGCGATCGTCGTTGTCGTGAACGCGTTTGCGGCCACGCCGTCGGCTGCCAAAGCAGATCCAGCATTGAAGCCGTACCAACCAACCCAGAGCATTCCCGTTCCAATCGCGCACATAACCATGCTGTGGGGGGGCATCGCTGTTTTTCCAAAGCCTTTACGCGGCCCGAGGATCAAGCACAGGACGAGTGCTGACCATCCCGAGCTCATATGCACCACCGTTCCGCCGGCGAAATCAATCGCTCGAATCTTGGCCGAGCCATTCCAAACGCCGTTCATCAAACCGTCAAATCCCCAAACCAGATGGGCAAGTGGGAAATAGACGACGAACATCCAGAGTGTAATGAAGAGCATGATCGCAGGGAACTTCATGCGTTCGGCGATAGCGCCAACAATCAGAGCGGGGGTGATAATCGCAAACATCATTTGGAACATCGCGAAGACGTTCTCTGAAACCCAATAGCAGTAGCCGGTGTCGGGAGCGCTCGTAACACCCTCCATAAAGAGGTGCTTCATGTCACCGATCAACCAGGGAAATGCGTTAGTCGCTCCTTCCGCAGGGTGCTCACCAAAAACGATCGTGTAACCGCAAACCACCCAAAGGATCGTGACGATGCCCGCACATGCGAAGCACTGTGCGACAACCGACAGAACGTTCTTCTTGCGAACCAAGCCGCCGTAGAATAATGCCAATCCTGGTAGTGTCATGAACAAGACCAATGCGGTGCTGGTCATCAACCATGCATTGTGACCAGGCCCTCCAACCCCCATCGTTGCCGTCGTTACGCCGGCTGCGGGTTGACCGTCCGCGCCCTTGGCGGTCGGATCGCCGTTGCCGATATAGGCCTCAAGACCTGCGATGCGTTGCTCGAGAGTTGCCTCGACAACGGTAGCTGCTGCCGACATCTCGGCTGCAGGAGGGGCCGCCGCTTCCTGACCATTCACAAGTGGGGCTAGACCAAGAGTGTGGAAAACACTCATCAAAAGAACAAAACAACCTAACTTACAAACGAACCTCATCCGGACCGCCCTTCTAAGCCATTTTTTGGCTTGGTGGTGAAACAACATTCACAAAACGCTGGTGGAGAGGATGGTGTCAAAAAAGTTTAGGTGAAGATCCATCACCTAAACCGTTCATAACTTATTCATGTTGTAGTCGCTAGCAAATAAAATTCCAGTGTGCCCGATTTCGTTTTTTGTTTTTTCGTCGATGATTGTTACCCTCAAGGTGGGGCTTCGGTTTACTTTAGCGAATTCGTGAGATGCGTTGTTTACGCGTTATAGAGAGGCTGGTTTGGTTTAAGGGCATTCTGATGCACAAAAACGATTCTTTACGGTAATGATCACGGATTCAATGCGATTTAACCCAAAAGTTGCGTAGCGATAATTGCAACGACGGATAACCATGAATGCAGTCGATAAATCGGGTGACAAAGTTCGAAGAATGTTCGCCCAAATCGCCCCGCGCTACGACTTGATGAATCATATCTTGTCGCTCAATATCGATAAGTCTTGGCGAAAACGTACCTTGTGCGAGCTTGATTTGACCGGGAATGCTCCCGTTCTCGATGTCTGTACCGGGACCGGTGACCTAGCGCTTTCGATCGCGACACGCGGGGCGGGAAGTTTTCCTGTCATCGGAACCGATTTTTGCCTTCCGATGCTTGAGCTGGCAAGTCAGAAACAATCGAAGCTCGACCCGAAACTTGGATACGTCCATTTCATAGAAGCCGACACCCAAGTGCTTCCCTTCCCGGAAAATACCTTTCAAGCAGTTACGGTCGCGTTTGGTATTCGAAACGTTTCCGACACGACGAATGGGCTTCTTGAAATGGTTCGGGTTTGCCGTCCCGGTGGACAAGTCGCCATTCTGGAGTTTTCTCGACCGACCCTGCCGCTTTTAAAACAAGTATATGACGGCTACTTTCGTTGGATTCTGCCGGCGATCGGACAAGCGATGGCGAAGAATAATGAATCCGCGTATAGCTACCTTCCGGAAAGCGTTCGACAGTTTCCTTCAGGCAATGCGATGGTTGCAATGTTAGAAAAAGTCGGACTCCAAAACATTCGTTCGATGCCGATGACGTTCGGTGTTGCCACGCTGTATATCGGAAAGAAGAAGCTCAGTGTTGTAGGAAGCGAGGCTTCATCATGACAACGAATTTGGATCCCCGCCACTCTTCCATCACTGCAGGTCGACCGATCGTACTTGCAATGACTGGGGCGAGTGGTTCGGTCTATGCGGTGCGTTTGCTTCAGCAGTTGCTTTTGGCAGATCGACAGGTGCATTTCGTATACAGCCCATCGGCGGCAACCGTTCTTTGGCAAGAGCTGAAAATCCAACTCGATCAAGTGAAACCCGGCACGAACAAGAACCCATTATCGCCGCAATCGTACGAGATCGAAGCCATTCAGCCGGTCCTTGAGTATTGTTGGCCAGAACATGAAGCGCGCTGGGGGAAATGCCCGACCACCAAGGATGTGCTGCAGTCAGGGCAATTGATCGTGCATCACTATCAAGACTACATGACGTCGATCGCGAGCGGATCGTTTTTAACCGGTGGCATGGTAATCTGTCCTTGTTCTGGAGCGACTCTTTCAGGGGTCGTCCACGCGGCGGGAAACAATTTGATTCAACGGGCTGCGGACGTTCATCTCAAGGAACATCGCAAAATAATACTGGTTCCACGTGAGACCCCGCTTTCCGTATTCCAATTGGAGAACATGCATCGAGCGGCTCAAGCAGGCGCCATCGTTTTACCTGCAATGCCTGGTTGGTATCATGGAGTAGAATCGGTCGTGGATCTCGTCGATTTTGTGGTTGCGAGGATTCTTGATCATCTCGATGTCCCCCATCGATTGATGTTGCGTTGGGGAGCGGAAAAGTGAATGCGATGACCAGTCAAGAATCTCGATCTGCACCCTCGTTATCAATCTTAGCGACGATTCGAAACTATCTCGAATTGATTCGATTTAGTCATACGATATTCGCTTTGCCATTCGCAATCTTAACCAGTGGCTGGGCTTGGTTGCTTTCGGCCCGCAGTTCCGTTGCTTCGCCTTTCACTTGGATGCAAGCGATTGGCATCCTCATCTGTATGATTGCCGCTCGCAGCTTTGCGATGGCCGTCAATCGCATTGCCGATGCAGAACTCGATGCGATGAACCCGAGAACCGCGAAGCGACACATACCGGCCGGTCGGCTAAGCTATCGAGGAGTCTTTGTTTTCTCGATCTTATGCGGCCTACTGTTTGTCGTCGGGACTTTGTTGTTTCTTCCGAATCGGCTGCCCGCGATCCTTGCGATACCCGTTCTTTCTTTTTTGGCGGGCTATAGCTTCGCTAAACGATTTACGGTCCTCGTCCATTTTTGGCTTGGCATCGCTCTTGGGCTGGCGCCGATTTGTGCGTGGATCGCTTTGCGAGGGGAGATCGTGATGGGAAACCCACGCGATTTCCTACCGGCTGGTTTAGTCGGGCTGGGCGTTCTATTTTGGGTGGCCGGCTTTGACTTGATCTATGCGAGCCAAGATGCGGAAGTTGATCGCGGGCTAGGGTTAAGGAGTCTGCCCGCAATGCTAGGGGTGGCAGGCGCTTTGCGAATTGCTGCAATCTGCCATGCGTTGATGTTGATACCGTTGGCTTTGATCCCCTGGCTATGTCCCGAAGTTGGTTTAGGTCGAATCTTCTGGGGTGCCTTGCTGATTGTGGCAATTCTTCTAATCTACGAGCACGCGATCGTTTCCGCACGAAATCTTGCAAAGGTCAATGTTGCCTTCTTTCAAGCAAATGCGGTTATCAGTATCGTCATTTTGATCGCTGGGATATGGGATGCTTGGTTGGTCCCATAAGGCTTCTTTATAGCTAGAACTTCATGAACACCTCCGAAACAAAAGCTCGTTTTCGCGAAATCCGCAACAAGGTTGAAGGTGGAGTTCGGCTCAATCTTGACGATGGAATCTTCCTGTACAACCCAGAGGTGTCGCTCCAAGATGTTGGGCAGTTGGCAAACCTTGTTCGTGAGCGGATCAACGGAAATGTTGGCTACTACAACATCAACACGCATCTTAATCCGACCAACGTCTGTGTGTATCGATGCCGGTTTTGCGCTTTTCGCTCCGATCTGCGAGATCCCAAAGGCTATGTGATGTCGGACGAGCAAATTTTGGCTCGTGGGCTTGAGGCGGTCGACAACGGTTGCACTGAAATGCATATCGTCGGCGGACTTCATCATAAGCTCGGATATGATTGGTATCGCGGGATGATCGAAAAGCTACATAGCGCCTACCCTCAACTGCATCTGAAAGCGTGGACGGCTGTTGAAATTAGCTGGTTCGAGTTCTTGTTAAAGAAACCGTTGAGCGAGATCCTTGCAGACCTCCGCGAAGCAGGCCTCGGTTCGTTGCCGGGCGGTGGGGCGGAGATTTTTCATCCCGAAGTTCGCGATCAGTTGTGCGAACACAAAGCGAACTCCCACAAATGGCTCGACGTTCATCGGACAGCACATCAAATCGGACTGAAGACGAATTGCACGATGCTCTATGGTCATGTCGAGCAAGCTTATCATCGAATCGATCACTTGCTACGTCTGCGTGAACTTCAAG
>JANPLJ010001326.1:0-2496 GCA_031426475.1 Pirellulaceae bacterium
TCAAACTACTACGCGGGTAATCGCCAGATTCTTCGTCAAATTGACGACATATATCAACGAAACGAACACAACTCGAGGCAGGATTGGCCACGTTCATTCGCAGACCTAAATTCGAATTCTAATCAAGGCAGAGACAGTAACGTCGCGTTGTTCGTTCAAGCGGCGTCGATTGGGGCACTCGTCAGCAATGGGCAAGATATGCGCCGCAAAGGTTGGGATACAAAGTTTGACTATAGCAAGGTCGAGAGTGACTTCACACGTCGCACGTTGGAAGGAAGAGATGCCTTTCGTGAACTTGTCCAGCAACGTACTCAGATCGAACCTCAAGGTCCGTTAAACGAGAATGCTCGAAGAAACCTCGAGGCACAGGCCCATACTAACTTTAGGGACAATACTAACGTTAGGGACAATGCAACGGTTCAAGGAAATGCCAAGACGCAACAGAATGCGAGGGTTCGAGAAAAGGCCGAATCACAAGCGTCCGCGGACAAGCAACAGAGAGACGAGTCGCAAGATGCGAAGCAAAGCAAATTGTCTTCGGATGTTTTGCGTCTTCCCAAGTCAATACAAAATGCAGCGGGCTCCAGTTCCAATAGAAACTCGGACCGTCCGCTGGATATGACTCGCGGCACGAATATACAACCGTCCGAAAGGCAAACACTCAAACCGAATGTTCAGGGACAAGGGCCGCAGCCTTTAGGAAATCAACCAAGTGTCCGATCACCCTTACCAACGAATCCCGGCGCAACCGCTGGCAAAGGATTCCTGAACCAAAACTTGATGCCGCGGACGCCAAATAGCAATCTCAATCCAGCTCAAGGAACGCCAGGAGTCAATGCGAGTCCCGGAAATCCGATCTTGAATCCGAATAACGGTCGAGCAAGACCTAACGTTCAATCGAATCCCGCACCAAATATACAAGTTCCAAATCCTGATCCGGGCCGCAACGCTTCGCCCCGCGGACCAAGTAACTCTGGTAAGGAACAGGGTAAACCGGAGAAGCGACAAGGTAATCAAGGTAAGGGACGCAATGAGCAAGGCGATCGCGGCAAACAAAAATGACGCCTTCTAACCCTCTTCGTAACAAGACCCTCTTTTTCGAAAGCCGCAAGTCATTGATACCAAGCAACTTACCGATTTCGAGACCCTTTTGGTAGTATTTGCGGCCGCAACCCTCTTCGGAAAGAGAGTGCTGAGTTAACAGCGGGCGCGAATATTCTCATTTAACAGTCTGACAAGCTGGTTAACAGCGCGCCTTGTACCAGTCCACTCGAAGTCGTCTTAAGATCGACCGCGATCTCCTGAAAATGTTTTGCAAGCCGATTGATCACTCGCAATACGTCGATCGGGGCAACCGTTCCATCTCCGTCGACGTCGACATAGCTTGAGGAGGGATTGACCGTGTTGTTCGAAACCGAGTTGGGCGCAGCTTGCCGTTTCAAATGATTAATGACCTGAAGAACATCGATCGGGGAGATCGCCCCATCGTCGTTCACATCTTCCTCTTCCGCAATCAGCGGATTCTGTAAGTCGCTTGCGAGGATAAGGCGTGTTTCCAACGATTCGAAGGTCAGTTTTCGACGCGTGGACGGGGTTTTCATCGTCGATTTCCTTGACAGACTGCGGCGCGGAACTCGCGGCGAGTACGGCTGCACAAGGTTCAACGAAAAGACCTTACACAAAAATATCCAGTTGAAACGTGTAAGAATACCCCATTATTGCTTGTAGAACCGCCGCTTCCTTCCGGAGCGTTTCTCGAAATCGGGAGATCCTTCCCAAACTACTGCGCCGGTTTCTCAAGGCTTCCATGATCAACGTTTATCATGATATTCACGCTAAATTCGACGTTACGCGGAGTCTCCCACCGACTCGTGATGCTTGGGTTCTTCTGAGCTTCGATCCGGATTTCATCGCCGTTCGGATAACTGCTTTCTTGAGTCCCTGCCCGACATCGAACTGAAAATCGCCGGAGCGTAACTTTTTGCACAGGGCGGAGGTCGAGCGTCAGGGAATCAACCGCAGAGCGTGACTGGCACTTTTGCAGTACCAACCCGTTGATGTAAACGGACGCAGATAGACGCCGTCCGGGATCGGGTTGCCGTTTGTGTCTCTTCGCCCCTCGCCGGTGGAGTCGAGAATGAGCGGCATGTTGTCGGGAGACTTGCCAATCGCTCCAACCCAGAGCACGACATGGGAGATGTTGCCGCTGGTGTTCTTGATAAAGAGTAAGTCGGACGTTTTCAGAACCTTCGAAAAGTCTGCGTGCGTAGTCGGGAGTTCGATGCGATCACACTTCACGGTTCGGCCATCGGAGAGTTTGACCTCCTTCAACTCGGATTGCTGCATGATGCCGCTGTCGGGCTTGAGTCCGAGGGCAAGGTTGTAAACAAAAGTCGTGAGGTTGGAACAGTCGACGCCGCGGCCGTTCTTATTGCATGCCACCTGCTTCCAAGGCCAGTCTGCCGGGGGATCGAAATCAGGAAGATAATGATGCTG
>JANPLJ010001327.1:0-5318 GCA_031426475.1 Pirellulaceae bacterium
GATTACTCAATCAGTCAAGTCGGACCAGCCGAAGTTGCGGTAGCTCAGATCGAAGAAGCCAAGCGTCGCGGTATGAAAGTCTATTGCAAAGCGGACTGCTACGCGACTTGGCAATTTGGAACGATCCCCTACTTGCCATGCGCGCAACAATGGCAGCGTCGCTACGCAGCACTTGCCAATGCGGGTATTGATGGAACACTGGAATCGTGGAGCAACGGCTACAAACCCAACCTCATCGCCGAGCTCCGGTGCTGGTCGAGCTGGACGAACTCGCTTCCCAATGATGAGCTCCTTTCAAAGATGGCTGGACGAGTTTTCGGATCCGATGCCGCGTCTGAAGTCGTTCAAGCATGGGAACATTTTAGTCGCGCTATCCAGTTGGTTCCGGATACAGGGCCGTCGATGGGCACGAACAACGCCGTCGCTCACCCCTTGTTCTTTCTAGACCCTCCGCCGCGAATCATGACGTTGCACAATTCTTGGTGGGATGAAGACAAGAAGACGCCCTGGCGGCATCGCATGGTCGATGCTTGGCCGTATTGCCATCGCATGATGGTCTTTATGCCCGACTTCTCCAATAAGAGCAATCAAGCGGAAACCTATGCGCGGACTCGATCGGGAATCGGTAACATTGGCGACCCGTCAGTCCTTCGTACTACATCTGTCCTGCCGATTTTCAATAAGTACCTGTTGAAGGCGGCCGACGAACTCGAAGTCGGGCTTCGGCTCTATCGCAAGGCAGGCATTGCGGCACCGGAGGCCAAGCAAAAAGCCGCGTGTAAAGAAGTCCTCGTCGCCGAACAAATGCAACGAATGCTACGGAGCTTGCACGCCATCCTGGAATTCGAAGACCACCGGCTTCGGTTGCATAGCGATTTGGACAAGAACGAAAGGTACAAAACACTGGACGCTATGTCCACGATTGTGAAAGAAGAAATTTCGCGAACCGAGGAATCGTACCGAACGGCACAGCTCGATTCCCGTTTGGGTTACGAATGCGAAATGGATTACGTGTATAACCCGATGGTCATCGAAGAAAAGCTGCAGTTGCTCCAAAAGACACTTGAAAAGGAGATCCCTGCCTTTCGAAAGGCAATTGATGATGCTAGAGGGCAATGACGAGAAAGGAGCCGAATTCGTCCGAATTCAGACGAAGCCAGAATAACCATGACGATTGCATCACGTTGTTCTATCTAACGTTGCATTCGCTGCGTCTTCGCGGCTATCGATTGGTTCGAAACAGGGAAGATCAGGCTAACGCCACTTGGAAAAATGGCTAGGTGACGCTGTCCAATTAAACACAGGGCTTCCTGTCCGCCAATGCAAATACAGCGGTGACGTCAATGGTGAATCCATTGAGATAGCGGCTATTTGCAATTTCACCAGCTCGGTAAGCACCGATGGTTTCGTACTTGCCGTCCACGAGTCCGAGCAGCGTTATGACGCGATCTTCTGGATCGACGATCCAGTATTCCGAGATGCCGGCTCGGGCGTAATCAGCACGTTTGTCTTCGTAGTCGCGGCGTCGCGCTTCGTCACCTTTGCTGACGACCTCCACAACCAAATCAAGCTTTTCAGGGTACTCGACCGATGGGGCGGGAAGATGTTCGGGAGCGACATACAAAACGTCGGGCTCTCGGATCGTTCCTGGAAACAATCGCGAGGGGAGAGGTGCGATGAGAACTTGCCCACCCTTATCAGATTCGCGAAGATGTCTCTGGATCGACTCTAAGAAAAAGACAACGATCAGTTGGTGTAACCAAGTAGGCATCGGTAATACCTCAAGACGTCCATTCACGAGCTCTGCCATCCGGTTGGTGTGAAGCTCAAGGAAATCAGCTTCATCCCAATGGCCTTGCGATGGAAGTAACGCAGCGACTTCCCAAGTCGGCTCGCCATTCGCAGAAGGTATTCGAGGTTGGATGTTGGATGACATAAGACTGCTTTCGACCAGGACTATCCATTCGATTCCATTGTAACCACAAACAGCGAGCAATAAAGCCAACGGTCGAAATTTGGGTTTCAATTCGTAGCCGACGTTTTCGCAAACGCAGAGTCGAGTTTGCTTTGTCCGATGCGAACCAAGAAGAGCAGTTGCTCGATTTCGCCAGAAGCCGTTTCGGTATAGAAGTAGTGCTCGCCGAGGCCACGAGCCGGAGTGCTTGCGGTGACGAGCAAGATTTGACCAGGAACCATGGTCTGCTCAATCGATAAGTCAGGCCATGTGTGAGTGTCGCGTTTCATCTCGCGTCGCAAGGCAAATTCTTGGCCGACTATTTTTTGCTTGAGCTGTCCATACTGGATTTCAGGAGTAATGTGGAGAGTCGCCGAACCATCGCCTTTAGGAGCTGCACGCAAATCGAACAACAGTTGAGGATCTTCGTAGGTCCGGCCCTTTGCGGCTCCACCTTCGTTGTGCAATAGAACAAGAGTTCCAGTGCGAGCCGGACGTACAGCAATCTCTTTTCGTTGCCCGGTGCGGCACTGCAACAAACGCGAATGCGATCGTACGTCGGCGCCGATCCCCGCTTGTTCTAATGGATCATCTTGAAGTCGCTTCTCGACCGAATCGATCATTGTTTGAAGCGACAATGGAATCACGGTGTCGACAATCGCGGCTCGAATTCCGTTTTGGTCAAGACGCGTTCGGAGATCGATCGGAATGGCCTGTTCATTGACACGAGGCCAGACCGCTTGTAATTCTTGCAGCTGCTGTGTTCCCATTCGAAGAAAGATGATCTCGACGGGCAACACATCATCAGCCACTGGCATTGTCACGACACCATGCGATGGTTTCTTAGTTGTCTCTTCGAGCGTCGACCAACGCGCGCAGCCTAAAATGGGAAGCATGGCAACCAGCCAAGCAACGCAACAGACATTCAGCAAGCGGGTTCCATAGCCGTTCACAGATCCGACGAAGCTCCATCAAGGACTTAGGCGAATGACGTGGACGCAAGCAACGCATTTATAGCGGAATGGCGCGAGCCATCCGGTTCTTCTGAGCTATCTCGAGGCGAACCGAACGGCTCGCGCCGTTCCGCTATAAAAGTCCATGCGCATTCGGGGCTAAGCGACTGGAGGATACTGAGTTGTGATGCGCAGGGTCAAGATGCAACATTCGTAGACGTATCGCAATCTCGGGCATTCGACCGTTCAGGCTAGCCTTAGCTAGCCTTTCGAGCCTTAGCTAGCCTTTCGAGCTTCTCGAGTAACGCCGTCGCGACTTCGTGTTTTGAAGCCTTCGGATCGCTTGATCATGGCAGCCTCGTCTTTTCCATCGCCGTCGAAGTCTCCAACAACAACATCGCCATCGTTGCCTTCGAGTTCAAAGACTCGGTCGGTCGCGTCGAGTTTCTCGTTCCGATTGCTATCGATGATCATTCGATTGCCTCGAATCACCGCAACTTCATCGACCCCATCGCCGTCGAAGTCACCGACCACAGCAATGTCTCCGACTTGGCCAAACTCGAATGTTTTATCGACATCTTCGGTCCAGCGGCCGTCGCCATTGACGTCCAACCGCCAACGACCTTCACTGAATAATCCGATGCTCGTAACCCCATCACCGTTGAAGTCGCCTGCAATCGGTTGGTCGTCTTTGACCCCCAGCCGAAATACGTGGTCGATAACGTCGGCGCGAGCCGGTCCAGTCGCCGAGCGTTGTAACAATCGTTCTTGATCAGGGGTCTCATCTGGATCGCGAGGCACATTCTTGGGTTTCGCCAGAAGTTGATTCTCGGGGTCCGGCAAACCTGGCTCGCGCTCGAGCGCTCGATCATCACCGGCCCATTCCGGCCCGAACACGCCGATATCATCCTTGCCATCGCCATCCCAATCACCGATCACTGGAAGATCGTCCTCGTCGCCGAGTTTCGCCCACATATCGCCTCGATCCCAACGACCGTTCCCATTGATATCAATCAGCCATTCGCCTTCCAAGAAAAGCGCAAGTTCATCGTGCCCATCACCGTTGAAGTCGCCAGCAAGTGTTGTCGCACCGTCGATGTCAAATGATTGTCGACGAATGCTTCGAAGCTTACTTGGATCGGTGGCTACAAAAGTCCATTGCGATGCATCGACTTCGTCGATTGTCCATGTTGATACGTTGAGCACCGAAGCTGCCATGGCTAGTTTGGAACGGCTCACTTGTTTGCCGGCCAAAGCACCTCGCGGCATTCCCGAGTTGATGATACTGAGGTGCCACGTGTATTCGATCGAAGCGCCCGCAATCAGCAATGGAGGTATGTAGGGGGCAGGTGGCAATCCGACAAGCATTCGGTCGAACGGCAATCGAGGGTAGCCATTTTCAGGAGGTGGATTATACGGCGTTGGCGGTGCTCCCAATGGCGGAACGGGGTTCGGCTTCGCTTCGATTCGTATTTCGCTAAAATTGTTTTCACGCGAGAATTCACCCGCCAAAATGGTGACGCGAAGGATCGCATCGTTGCGAGGATTCGTCGATTCGTCTTGCGTCAACGAATCCAGCAAAGACAACGTCGCGAGATCATCGATGATGTCTTCCATATTGATCGAGACACCGCCAGTCGTTCCGGCCGTATCCAAACCATCGATATAGCCGGTCGGCTGACGCTGGTAAATGTGATAGGAACCAGGCCGAAGGCCGGTAAACTCAAAGTAGCCATTGGCATCGGTAGTCACGACAATCGATGGACCATCGTAGATACCAGGCAAAGCCCGATCGCTTGGGAAGGGCTGGCCAACGACTGTTCGCAATTCCATGATCACGCCAGCTAACGGCGTGTCGCTTGCATCGCGAACCCCATCCCGAAGTGGCCGTAGGCGCTCTGGGACGTTCCCTTCTTGGGTAACCAGAATCGGGCCATCTTGAAAAACGTAGCCGGAAATGACCGCGGGCGGAACTTCGCAAAAATTATAGTTGACCAGCGATTGGCCACCGCGCATCGGAATCTTGCTGATCTCGTCGTTCGTTGAAGTGTCACCACCTCCCGATCCGGCCTTGTGGTCACCATCAAAATAGCCGTTAGGCTGATATTCGCGGACCGCGTACTCACCCGGGCTCAATCCGATAAAACTGTATGACCCATTGGCAGCAGTGCGTGTCGTTTGCAAAACAGCGCCCGTGCGGTCTATTAAGTCAACGCGTACGCCTTCTAACCCTCGTTCACCAGGTTGGATTTCGCAATCACCGTTGTCATCGATAAAGACATAGCCCGCGATCTGCGAGGGTGGGACTTCGCAGAAATCGTAGTCAACTAGCTCCACTCCTGAGCCGATCGCGATTTCGGTAAGCAGGTCTGGACTATCCACTCGACCTCCGCCTGAGCCAACTTCTGCGG
>JANPLJ010001328.1:0-3803 GCA_031426475.1 Pirellulaceae bacterium
GATTCGTCCCACCTCAACCCTCGGAATTGGTTCGATGCGATTACTTCTGAGCAGCCTTTTGCTGCCAGTCTTGGCAACTTCCATTCGTGCCGATGAACAATTGGATTTTTTCGAGCGAAAGATCCGTCCTGTTCTGGTTGAACATTGCTATGCTTGCCACTCGACAGAAGGCTCTGATATCGAAGGGGGCCTACGTCTCGACTCAAGAGATGCGATGCGTCGCGGTGGTGAAAGCGGGCCAGCGGTGATGCCGAAGCAAGTGGAAAAGAGTTTGTTGGTATCTGCGATCAAGTACGAGTCGTTGAAGATGCCCCCAGAACACAAGCTGCCGGATGAAGTTGTTCGAGACTTTGTGACGTGGGTAGAATTGGGGGCCGTTGATCCACGCGATGAAACCGTCGCGCCGGAGGAGACTGTAAAGTCCGAGATCGACTACGAGAAGGGACGCCAATTTTGGGCCTTTCAGCGACCTACTCGGCACGCGATCCCCGAGCACCCACTGCAAGCATGGTGTCGTACCGATGCCGACCATTTTATCGCCAAGGCTTTGAGCGATCATGGGCTAGTTCCCAGTCCGGCTGCTGAACCGAATACGCTACTACGACGTCTTGCCTTCGACTTGACGGGGTTGCCCCCGGCCGACGAAATGCCAAACTACCTTGAACGGAGTGGAGACGGCGAAGAGCTTGGTCAAGTCGTGGATAGCATGATCAATTCGAGTGCCTTTGGTGAACATTGGTCTCGATTGTGGTTGGACTTGATGAGATACGCGGACGATCAAGCGCATATCGTCGGCAATAATCAAGAGCTGTGTTTCCCGAACTCTTATCTTTATCGAGATTGGGTCATCGATGCGTTGAATCGTGACATGCCCTACAGCACTTTTCTCGAACTCCAGTTAGCGGCGGATCTTATCACGCCGAACGATGAAAGCGACGATGTTGCCCTTGGGTTTATGGGACTCGGCCCGAAATACTATCGACGCAACTCGCCTGAAGTGATGGCCGATGAATGGGAAGATCGCGTAGATGTTCTTTCGCGAGGAATTCTGGGTTTAACTGTCGCGTGTGCTCGCTGTCATGATCACAAATACGATCCGATAGGAACTGCGGACTATTACGCGTTGGCCGGCGTTTTCGCAAGCGTTGAGATGTACAATCGGCCGCTCGATAGCGAACGCAAGACAACGAATTCCGGTGATGCCAAGGATCCTCGCGATGCAATGCATATCCTGCGCGAACGCGAGCCCGTTGATCTCGCCATCATGGTCCGAGGGGACGTGAATCGAAAAGGCCCCGTCGTTCCCAAGCGGTTCTTGAAGGTGCTTTCGGATTCGGAACCGCCAAGCTTTCAAAACGGTAGCGGACGCTTGGAACTCGCAAAATCCCTTACCTCGGTCGACAACCCTTTGACAGCCCGGGTTTTGGTCAATCGTGTTTGGAACCAATTGATTGGAAGGCCCTTGGTAGGAACGCCCAGCAATTTTGGAAGTCTTGGCGATCGACCATCGCATCCCGAATTATTAGACGATCTGAGTGTTCGATTCATGGAACATGGATGGTCGCTCAAATGGTTGTGCCGCGAAATCGTCATGTCATCGGCGTACCAGCAATCCAGTCAAATCGATTCGAAGCAAGCGACGACGGACGAGGGGAATCACTTGTTATGGAGAATGAATCGTAAGCGACTTACCGTCGAGCAATGGAGAGATTCCGTTTTGAGTATCGCAGGACAGTTAGACAAGTCTGTCGGTGGTGCGAGTATCGACCCAAGTGACTCTGCTGCCCACCGCCGTACCGTGTACAGTCATGCTAGCAGGTTGAAGCTGAATCCGATGCTTGCTCTATTTGATTATCCCGATCCGAACGTCCATAGCGAGCGTCGCATCGCGACCACAACGCCCACTCAAAAGCTCTTTCTGTTGAACAGTGCATTTATGATTGAGAATGCATTGGCCCTGGAGCAACGATTGTCGCGCGAAACCGATAGCGACAATCAACTGCTTGAAAGGGCTTATGAGCTTCTGTATGCCCGCAATCCTACCGAGGAGGAACGGCAGATCGGTATGCAATACCTCACAGAAAACCGGGGCCAGAAGGATAAATTTGTCCACGCCTTGATGATTACCAATACGATGTTGTTTGTTGATTAGTACTTTGCACGAACGCGAATCCATTCCCCCAAAGCATTCCAAACGAACCACCTTACCATGAATAACGTCATCGATCGCCGAAGGATGCTTCAACGCGCCGGAGCCGGATTTGGCATGCTTCCGCTGGCTGGGTTGCTTCAAAGCCAAGGTGCTGCAGGGGACGGGAGTCAGGCACCGCATTTCGCGGCGAAGGCAAAGCGTGTCATTTTCCTTTTCATGAACGGTGCACCGTCGCATGTCGACACGTTTGACCCCAAACCCAGGCTAGCTGATTTCGAGGGCCAGCTTCCTGATGGGATTAAGACTCGAGGAAACGGATACATGCCGTCGCCATTCCGCTTCGCAGCACACGGAGAAAGCGGTGTCGTGATGAGCGAGCTGTTTCCGAATCTCGCTAGCTGCGCCGACGATCTATGCGTCATTCGGTCCATGCATACCGACACGCCTAATCACGAGCCCGGTTTGCTTCTGATGCACTCGGGAAGCCAGCAGCCGACGAGACCTTGCCTCGGTTCTTGGGCTTCGTATGGTCTTGGGTCCGTGAACGAGAATCTGCCTGCATTCGTCGCTCTCTGTCCGGGGATGCCTGTAGTAGGTCCACAGCTCTGGTCATCCGCCTTCCTGCCCGGCAATCATCAGGCCATGGCGGTAAACACATCGGACATGAAACTCGAGTCGCTCGTGGCGCACCTCAAACATCCACGATTATCCAGACCCGAACAACGCGAACAATTGGATTTGATCCAGCGTTTGAATCGACTGTCTTTGCAGCGAACGTCGGATGATGAGCTCAATTCGCACATTCGCAGTATGGAACTAGCTTTTCAGATGCAAAGCGAAGCGAGCGAAGCCTTTGACGTATCGAGCGAGCCACAGTCTGTGCATGATCGCTATGGCAACTCGACGTTTGCCCAGAGTTGCCTCCTCGGCCGCCGACTTTTGGAACGCGGCGTGCGTTTCGTCCAAGTGTATTACGTCGACAAAGGAAAACAGCCATGGGATACGCACGCCGACAATGACAATAAGCATCGGACACTTTGCGCAGATAGCGACAAAGCAACAGCCGCTTTATTGACCGATCTCAAAGAACGCGGCATGCTAGAGGATACGCTCGTTATTTGGGGAGGCGAATTCGGTAGAACTCCTTATTCCCAGGTCAAGAAAGAGGATAGTAAAGCCAAGGTAGGCCGCGATCATCACCCGACGGCCTTTTCGATGTTTCTGGCCGGTGGCGGAGTTCGCGGTGGCTTGATGTATGGTGAAACCGATGAACTCGGTATGCATGCCATTGAAAATCGAGTCCATGTACACGATCTTCACGCAACCATCCTGCACTTGATGGGGATTGATCATACTCGCCTGACATATCGATACAGCGGTCGAGATTTTCGATTGACCGATGTCCACGGACGAGTTGTGACGGATCTCATTCGTGCCTAGTAGTAGGCTCTTCAGGTATTTTAGTGGGTGAATCCGTTTACATTGGTTCCGTAGGCATCAAACGGGAACTGAACCACAATCGGGAGGGCGACGCCAGTACCGCGATGCTGAGTACAAGTACGATAAATAGCCAGAACAACGTATCGCAATCGAGTTGCCGTCGATGCGTTTCCTGATGGTGTGTCCTTTCGCGGCAACCGATTGAATACGG
>JANPLJ010001329.1:0-5303 GCA_031426475.1 Pirellulaceae bacterium
TTGCGATGATTAAGTCACTCAATCAAGAGCGTCCGATCGTTGTGGATGCCTTTTTATCCGCCGAAGTCCCCGAGAACTATGCCAAGACGCGATTGAATTTGATTTCGACACTTCGTGAATTCGAATCCGTGGCGAAACGCAGCAAGGTTCCCTTGGTAGTACGAATCAATTCAGAGATCGAACCGAAAACCGACGAAGAAGATTTGGCCAAGGATCAATACGGCATTGCACCTCAAATGGTGCGAGTTCGCGAACGCGGAGCGATCTCGGACCAACCAGTAATTCTTGGCGCAGCGTTCCGTAGCGGTCTCGAGAAAGTAGTAGTGCCGTTCTTCGAGCCTGGCGTGCCCGTCGAATATGAAATGATTCGTTCACTCAATACGGTTTCACGGCCAGCACGAAAGAAGCTGGGGGTCCTCAAAACGGATGCTCGCGTTATGGGCGGGTTTTCAGGAATGCAACAGATTCCTCGCCAGCCAATCATTACCGAACTCGAGAAGCAATACGATATCGTCGAGGTAGACGCCAGCAAACCGATTGACCCTACCCTTTACGCGGTGATGCTTGCAATCCAACCTTCGTCGATATCCCCAGAAGAAATGGTCAATTTTACCGATGCGGTAAAGAACGGCTTGCCAACGGCGATTTTCGAAGATCCCATGCCGCTGACGTTTGACGCACCGGGAACCGGTGAGCCCAAGCAACAAGGGGGCCAAATGGGCGGGATGTTTGGGGGCGGAGGGCAGCAACCCAAAGGTGATATCCGGCCTCTATGGAAGTTGTTGGGAATTGAAGTTCCTGGTGCCCCATCGATGACCGGTGGGATCAGCCCCGATGTCTGTTGGCAACGGTACAATCCCTATCCAATTCTGCAGTCGATGCAGCAGTTTTCTGACAACTGGATTTTCGTATCCGAGTCATCGCCAGGCGCTGAAAATCCGCTCAGCAACAAGAGCGAGATATCGAAAGATCTCAAAGAAGTAATGCTGCTTTACGGTGGCGTGATTAATATCCCCAAGGATGGTCCGACCAATGTGACGGCTCTGCTAACGACTGGAGCAGCATCGGGCACAATTCCGTTCCGAGATATTAACAGCGGCCGCCAAATGACGGGAGCGGAACAACGCAATTTTCAGGGCGAAACAAAGGGGCCTCAAACGCTAGCCGTTTACGTCGAGGGAAAAGCTGCGAAGGATGCACCAGAGAAAGACAACAAGAGTGAAGAAGCATCGAAGGATGGCGACTCCGAGAAGGCTCCCAAGAAGACGCCTGTGGTGAGGGCGGTCTACGTGGCAGATGCGGACTGCACATCGCAGGTATTCTTCGATATTCGAAACCGCCCAGATAGTTTTGAAGAGATCGATTTTCGACTCCAGAATGTGACGTTCGTTTTGAACGCTATCGACGTGCTCGCCGATGAAGTAGATTACCCCAAGATCAGAAGGCATGTTCCTGACTACCGAACGCTTCGACTGGTCGAGGATGAAGCAGAAGTCTTTCGGCAAGAAGCCGCGTTGAAACGAGAAGAATTTTCTGCGGCATTTAACGAACAGCAACGTGCGGCCGAAAACGAAAGCGAGAAAGCCGAGGCAGAGCTTAAGAGCAAAGTCGATCAGTTGCAGAGAGAGGGCGCTATTGACCCTACAAAGCAACAGGAGCTCATCGCTGCACTCCAGTCGTACTCGCTGAAACAACGTCAACAAGAACGCATGCTCGATGTGACGCTTGCAAAAATGCGAAGCGAACGCGACAAGAATATCGCAAAAGCACAAGGGAACGCCGATCGTGCGATCCTGAACATTCAGAATACCTATAAGTTCT
This sequence comes from Pirellulaceae bacterium, assembly GCA_031426475.1. GTDB lineage: Bacteria > Planctomycetota > Planctomycetia > Pirellulales > Pirellulaceae > JAIYDQ01. The sequence goes on from JANPLJ010001329.1 coordinate 1,822, forward strand.
ATGCCGTTGTTTTGCCCGCGATTCCACCGCTCTTGGTTGGTGTGATCGTGTTTGTGTCGCGTCGCCTTCGCGAACGCGAGGGGATAGCCAAGTCCCGCCTCAAGTAATTAACTCATCCAATTCGTCCAACACGTTTATGCTCACCGGAGCCCAATCAAAGTGACTGAAAACGCAAAAACCGGAATTTTCGCTAGTGCCGCTGCTGTAATCGGGCTTATCGCCTTTTACACCATGCCCCAACAAGCGGCATCGATCAAAGACAACACGCAGCAGCTTGTCGGAAAGCCGATGTTCGAAAACTTTACCGATCCGAATTCGGCGGCGACGCTCAAGATTGTCAAGTTCGACGACACTCTTGGGCAGCTGAAGCAATTCGAATTGTCTCGTGAAAAGGCGACGGGCGCTTGGGTGATCCCGTCGCACGACTCGTATCCTGCAGACGCTGCTTCTCAAGTAAGCAATGTCGCGAACAGTTTCATTGGACTTCGCATCTTAACCGTTGAGTCGACGAAGGCGGACGATCAAAAGCTGTTTGGTGTCGTCGAACCAGATATCGCCAAACTCGAAGTCGGCGATACCGGTGTTGGTACGTTGATTGAAATGAAGGACGACCGAGGCGAAACGCTAGTCTCATTGATCGTGGGAAAGACCGTCCGCGATGACAAGAAGAAACGCTATGTGCGACGAGCTCGTACGGACGCAATCTACGCTGCGGATTTTGATATCGAACCGGTCACCACCGACTTCTCGAAGTGGATCGAAGGAGACCTTCTCAAGCTGACAAGCAACGATATCGCATCGCTCAGCATTCGAGACTACAACATTCTTCAAGCGGCCGGTGGTCCCGGGCAACTCCAGAAAAACTTCGACGCCGACCTTGAATACTCGCCTCTCGATGCAAAGTGGAGTGCAAAATCGGTACGAGTCTACGGTCAAGGTGGGCCGTCAGAACGAAAGATTGAGGACGACGAAGAGCTGAATTTAGTCAAGATTAATGAGATCAAGAATACGCTCGACAATTTGAAGATCGTCGACGTTGTTCGGAAGCCGAAGGGGTTGGCCTCGGATTTGAAAGCCGACAAAGAATTGCTGGACGACAACACAAAAATCATGTCGTTGTTCAAGAAGGGCTTTATTCCAGGCCAACGTTCTGATGGTGGGATGGAACTCTATTCGACCAATGGCGAACTGGCTGTCAAATTGAATGACGGCATCGAGTATCTGCTTCGCTTCGGAAAGGCGACCGCGGGTGATTCGTCTGATGAAGATGGCGAGAAAGAATCAGCAGCTGGCGTTGCTTTGAATCGAACGCTCTTCGTGACGGCTCGCTTGGACGAAAGTCACTATCCGATGCCAACATTGCAGAAGGTTCCGGAAACGATCGAAGATTTAAAGGAATTGGAAGCGAAACAGAATCCGCCAGAAGAAAAAGCTCCTGCCTCCGAGCCAACGACGCCTGAGCCTGCCCCTTCGGTTCCAGATGCGAAATCAACGGATGATGCCAAGGCGAAAAACGATGCTAAGACCGAAGATGCCCCGAAAGAAACAACTGGCTCCGATTCGAAGGCTCCTTCGTCCGAAGTGAAAGCCGATGACGTCAAGAAAAATGCTCCGTCACCTACCGAAGAGCCAGCGAAAACGACAGAGCCAGCCAAAGTACCTGAAAACGTTCCGGGAACAGAGCCTGCCAAGAGTGCCGATGTTCCTTCTGAAACTCCCGCTCCTAACAAAGTGGATCAATCTAATCTAGAGGAACGAAAGATCGGTACACGTTTAGTTCGGCTTCAGGCCGACGAGGGAGCCAAGGCTTCCTCGAGCGAGAGCACGCCCGGCAAAGACGACACTGATAGCAAACCAAAGAACGACGAAAAGAAGAGCAAGCAGGCCAAGAAGAAGTCTGAAGGCAAGTCGGAAAAGAAAAACGATCCTGCGAAAGAGAAGAGCGCGACAGCTGAGAAGCCTGCTTCCGATAGTGATAAGAAGGCTCCTACCGAAAGCAATAACGACTCCGCGAAGACGAATGCAAAGTCCGAAGCAGAGGCGGCGAAGCCTGCAGTCAAGGATGACAAGAAACCTGATCCGACAAGCGAACCCAAGGACGCAAAGAAGCCAGCTGTAGAGACCCAAGAAGAGCTCAAAGAGCGACTGGAAGCCGCCCGCGAGCGAATTACGAAAGAAAACACTCGCGAGATTGATGAACGCAACGATCGCTTGAACGCTGCCAAGAAAAAAGCCGGCGAGCTGAATGCAAGGTTTGCTGAATGGTACTACGAGATTTCGGATTCCGAATTCAAACGCTTAAGAGCAACGCTCGACGATTTGATCAAGAAGAAGGCAGCTCCTGGTTCGGCACCCGCCGGTCCGCCATCCGGTGCCCAAGGCTTCCCAGGTGGATCTCCATTTTGAGGCCGCGTTGAAGCGAAAAAGACTACGGTAGGCCGGAACAAGCAGCTAATTGCTTTTGCCAATTAGAGAAAAATAATCTGCGCTGTTCCGGCATTCGGAAACCTCGTTTTTGCCGGAACGGCGTCGCCAACGTATTAATCAACATCCAAGCCTGCTAGCAACTTGTTCCGGCCTACTAAATGCGAGATGACCTCACTGCTTCATCGGACCGTCGCGTGGACCGGCTTGTTCTTCGCAATTAAGCGATAAAACAATCCGACGGCGAGCCGCGCCCACAGCGGCTTGACACTCTCATTTAATCCTGATAGTTTCCTCCCCTACTCGAACGGTCATCCGTAAGGACAGAAGCAACGCCTTATTGAAACCATCGAACGGGGGATTAGCTCAGTTGGGAGAGCGCTTGCATGGCATGCAAGAGGTCATCGGTTCAAGTCCGTTATCCTCCACTCGTCATAAACCTAGCCGAATCAACGACTTACGATAACGACTGACGTTCAGAAGTGCGGCGTTTCACTTGAAGCCAAAAAGGTACATACCTTTTTGGAGTCTCAATACGGAGCGTCATCGTGCCTCGTCTGGTTCAAAAGCTACCTGCCTACCGTCGCCATGCGTCAGGTCAGGCTATCGTAGTCATCAACTATAAGACCCACTATCTCGGGTCGCACGGTTCGAAGTCGAGCCGCATGCTATACGATCGACTGATAGCCGAAAGGCTCGTCAGCGATCGACGAACGCCGACCGAATCTACGGAATCGGTAAATCTTTCCCAGATTATCTCGGCGTATTGGAAGTACTGTAAGCGGCATTATCGAATGCCGAATGGTGATCCGAGCTCGACTCAGGATCACATCAAGTATCTACTCAAGCCGCTCCGCCGACTCTACGGCGATGTCTCGGTTGAGGCTCTTTGTTGCCTCATTTGCGCCACGTTTTAGCTTTTTCAGTAGGACAGCCTGTTCACAAACATTGAAGATTTTGCGGGTGAGATCTGCATCGGCAAGAGGCTTTGCACGGTCTGATAAATCCATTGCTTTATTAATAATTTATCGCTAATTAAAATTAACGGCCGTTGGATT
>JANPLJ010001330.1:0-2310 GCA_031426475.1 Pirellulaceae bacterium
GGTCTGACAAAAGCAAGAGCCGGAAGCGTAAGCGACGACTCCCGAGTTAAGCAAGAGCCGGAAGCGTAAGCGACGACTCCTAAGGAAAAGCAAAAACCGGAAGCGTAAGCGACGACTTCGCAACGAATAAAAGCTCTCAAAATCACGATGAAATACAACGAAAATAGCGATTCAAGCATTCCTTCGCTGACGCTTCAGGCTCTTGCGGTTGCAGAAAATCCGATCCAGCGATCACGCCGAATAAGCCTTTTCTAAGCCAACAAAAAAGACAACAACTTAGGTACCCCACAATCATGTCCAATTCAATCGAACCTTGGAAACTCACTGCCTATGCGCTTGGTGAACTCGACACGGACGAGACGCAACAAGTCCGCGATGCAATCGAAGCCGATCCGGCCTTACAATTGCAGTTGCAAGAAATGCAAAGCGTAATCACTCGCGTTCAGTCGGCGATTCATCACGCATCGTCGGTGGATGGCATGACCGAAAACCAAACCGCGACTATTGCGGAACATATTCGAAACGTGACCAGCCCACGGTTCGAGTCGCCGGTGAATGCAGTTGCGTTATCGAGTTCTCCTTTCGCAGCGAATGAGAATCCTGTTCGACCTTCACGCTGGGCAATGTGGGGCTTGATCGGGGTAGCGGCGAGTCTATTGCTGGCTGTGTTCTTGATCCCTGCGGGAATGAAATCGCAGAAACTTGCCAGGGACTTACGTGTCGTCGACGTCTCTCAACCTAGAGACTATGACATGGACGGAGTAAAAGGTTCTATCTGGATCGATCCGTCTTTGCCACTACCGACGGGCGGCGAAAATGGAGGCATTGCGTACACTCCTTTGGCGCCAACACCGAATCCTGTCAGCACGCAGGATGTGCGTCCAACGTCAGATCAGTACTACTTGTACGACGACATCCAGTACTTTCCTGATACCGCCGCGGGCAACAAACAACGTGAGAATGAAATTTCAGCGATGAAGGACGAGCGCCAGATGCGACACAGATTGAATCCTAATGTGGAGTTGGATATCGAATTGCAGAACGGTACATGGTCTGCCTCAGCCCCTCCAGTATCTGGCATTAACGCTCGTACGCTAAGCAGCGAACATAATGAATTGATGAAAACCGTTACCCCGCGAATTATCATACCAGAGGAGGAAGAAGCGAAAGTAACGGGAACGATCGAGGATGCACCAGGCGGGGGAACGGTCAGACTTCTTGAGTCGCGAGCTCATCGTCGTGGTCGGCAGTCCGGCGATCGCTACGAACCGATCGTTGAGGCTCCGTTCGTAACCACCGAAAAGGCTCCGTTGTCGACATTCTCGATCGATGTCGATACGGCTTCGTATAGCAAGATTCGTCAGTATTTGATGCAGGCCAACCAACTTCCGCGTCCCGATGCAGTACGAATCGAAGAGCTGGTGAACTACTTTGAATACGATTACGAAGAGCCAACCGACGAACATCCGTTCGCTTCGAACATGGCCGTTCGTACTTGCCCATGGAACGAAGATCACAAACTCGTTCGTATCGGATTGCAAGCCAAGAAGATCGATGTCAAGGGTCGCGCCAAAGCGAACCTAGTGTTCTTGTTGGACGTTTCAGGATCGATGGACGAACCAAATAAGCTGCCGCTCGTCAAACAAGCGATTTCGATGCTGGTTCATCAGCTTGGCGAGAACGATCGCATCGCGATGGTCGTTTATGCCGGTGCGGCGGGCTGCGTCTTGCCGAGTATTACTGGTGATCGACAAGCTCAAATCCTGGCTGCACTGAACGATCTCAACGCCGGTGGATCAACCAACGGCGGGCAAGGGATCGAGTTGGCGTATTCGATTGCCCGCGAACATTTTATCCCAGGCGGCATCAATCGAGTGATCCTTTGTACCGACGGCGATTTCAACGTGGGAACGACCAGCAATGATGCACTCGTCAAACTGGTTCAAGAGCAAGCCAAGAGCAAAGTCTTTTTGACATGCTTGGGATTTGGGATTGGGAATTATAACGATTCGATGATGAAGCAAATCTCGAATCAAGGGAACGGAGTTTACGGAATGGTCGACAACGCGTTGGAAGCTCGACGGTTGATGATCGAACAGCTTTCCGGGACGTTGATTACGGTCGCCAAGGACGTCAAGATCCAAGTCGAGTTCAATCCGGAGAAGATCGCGAGCTATCGATTGATCGGCTACGAGAGTCGACGACTAGCAAACAAGGATTTCAACGATGACAAGAAAGATGCTGGCGAGATCGGTGCTGGGCATCGGGTGACGGCACTTTATGAAATCGTTCCTGTGGGGACAGTTTCGA
>JANPLJ010001331.1:0-2319 GCA_031426475.1 Pirellulaceae bacterium
AACAAAGCCTGGACTCCAGCGCAAGGTGGCGCTGTCCCGCTGGTCTACTAGAATAATCGCGGCGTCAGATTGGTATCAAGTGATATGACAAGACTGCCGGCAAACACCGAATTGTATAATCGTTGTCTGAAGCAAAGATTATTACCAATAGATGTATTGCAAAAACAACTCCTGCTGAGCGGCGGTCATTTTGTTGATGTCGCGAACGAGGTATCGATTTTCTTCGGTATCGATCAGTAGTTTGCCTGATTCACCAAAGTCGGTCGCTTGGCTCTGAGTCCAGCGCAGAGAAAATTGTGCTCGGCCATTCGTCGTTTCGACATCGAGGTCTAGGTATCCGAATTTCAGGTTGATACTGTGGAGATGCGTGATTTCTCGCAATAAATATCGCCTATCGAGCGATACAAGGATTTTCTCGCGAGCCTCTTGGGGCCAGTCTCGGAGATTGCGAATCATTCCTATTTCGATCTCTTCGCCATCGGCATCGATACCGCGCACGCTGATGAACTCATCAGGATAACTTGCCGGGAATGCACGCACTGCAAAAACGCTTTTTCCTAAGCATTCATCCTCGCTCCAGCACTCCAGTTGTCGGCGATCGCGAGATCGAAACACCACGTTCGATGGCTGTAACCAGCGAAGTCCGTTCGGAACGGTTGTGGGGAGGCGTTCCGAAAACGCATCGGACTTCGCAATCGCTTTCGCCGATTCGGACTCACGGTCGAGATCGGCGGTCAGGCGATTTTCTTCGATATTAGGAGTGCCAGTATCATGTAGTCGATGCATCAATCGATCGACGTTGGGGTCTTTGGAGACTTGTGTTTGAATGCGTACCAACTTGGCATAGACTCCATCTCGCTGGAGGAGTTCGGCATGCGATCCTTGTTCAATCAACTGACCACGATCGAAGACCAGGATGCGATCCGCGTTTCGAAGTGTTGACAATCGGTGAGCGATTGCGATCGTGGTACGACCTTGGATGAGAACTTCAAGGGCTTCTTGGATGCTCTTCTCGGATTCGGCATCGATATTGCTGGTCGCCTCATCCAGTACCAGGATACGTGGGTTGTAAAGCAGTGTTCTCGCGATCGAGAGCCGCTGTTTCTCGCCCCCGGACAAACCAGCGCCTCGTTCTCCAAGCAAGGTCTCGTATCCCAGTTGCGTACGGCAAATGAAGTCATGAGCGCCTGCGGCTCGCGCGGCTTCGAGGCCACTTTCCATCGTAGCGCTCGGGCAGCCGTAGGAAAGGTTTTTCCATACCGTTCCGCGAAACAAGAACGACTCTTGAAAAACAATACCGACGTGTTCACGTAGTTCTTGCATCGAGAGTTTCCGAATATCGATACCATCGATCGTAATACTCCCTTCTTGTACGTCGTAAAATCGGCTTAACAGATTGACCATCGTCGTTTTGCCGCTTCCGCTTCGACCGACGATGCCAACCATTTCGCCTGGACGAACGTCGAACGATATGTCTTTCAACACGGGTTGATTCGGGTCGTATCCGAAAGCAACTTGGTCGAAGCGAATAGCTCCTTTCGGATTGGTCCAGGGAGTTGGGTTCGCGGCATCGGGGATCGTCAACGGCATGTCGAGCAACTCCAAGACACGTTTGCTACCTGAAAGGAAGCTCGTTAACCAAGTCGTGAAGTTCGACAACGCACTGAGCGGAGCATAGAACATGGCCAAATAGGCCAAAAATGCCATGAGCTGGCCAAGCGTCATTTCTTGGCCGATCACATCTCGGCCCCCGACGTACCAAACGATCAAGCCACCGAGACTGAAGACGAGTTGCATTGCGGCTGAGTACCACGCATTCGTGTTATCGACCCATAGTCGCCAGCTCCTCAGTTGTTCGCTTGCATTGGCGAATCGCTTGTATTCGCGATCTTCCTGGGCAAAGGCTTTGACGACGCGAATTCCTGATAGCATGCCGTTCAATACCGACATCTGTTTCGATGAAGCGTCCCAAAGCCGATAATGTCGCGGATAAACCTTTTTCCAAAAGAACCATGAACCTAGGAATACCAACGGAACCGGGATCAATGTGAAGATGGCAAGCTTCGGATTTAGCCAAACGAGCATAGCGCCGACGCCAAAGAGTTGCACGATTTGCAACAGGAAGCCTCCGGTTAGCTGGTGCATCAGACCGTGGAGCACTTCGCTATCGTGAGCGACGCGGCTCAGTGTCGATCCGACTTGATGGCGATCGTAGTAAACAACTGCGAGGTGGTAACCGTTCACGGGGTGAGACAAAGATTTTTGGAAACTGATCTAGACATAGGAAGACGGTTTGGGACACGACATAGCTTATCGTGT
>JANPLJ010001332.1:0-7561 GCA_031426475.1 Pirellulaceae bacterium
CGCAAAAGGTTCCTTTCGCGGGAGCAAAAGCTTTTTAGTAGGCCGGAACAAGCAGCTAATTGAGTTCGTCAATTTGAGAAAGATAGTCTGCGCCGTTCCGGCAATCCGAAACCTCGGTGCTGCCGGAACGGCGGCGCCAAAGTTTTATTCAAAATCCAAGTTTGCTAGCGACTTGTTCCGGCCTACGAAAAAGCGGGTGGATTGGATGCAATCTTGAAAATTACATGCAAATCTCATCTCGATGATAAAATCTGGCTGTTGTGATGAATCAATTCCGAGTTGTTGCACTAGTTCGGATGCACGTGTGCTCGAACAAGCCCCGTCGTGCGATCGAGTTGATACGGTTGTCCATCGACTGGACAAATTGGTAGAGGCGATGTTCGTGTTACGAGCTCGCGAAGATTGACGGACGGCAATCGACCGTTAATCCGTAGGTATTCGTCAACTCGCAATTGAAGTTCGCTTTTTCCAAGTTGGCACGACTGGTCCGAGATCCTGGCACGAGGCTGTCGCACGTAGGCGATCGTAGCGGTAGTCAAGACTACGACGATCACCAAGGCCACGATCATCTCAAGGATGGAAAACGCGTCTCGAAGTTTCATGGTGCAAATCCGACTAGTAATCGAGCACATCGAACATCTTAAACATTGGCATATAGATGGCCAGCACAATCCAGCCAACACATGTAGCAAGCGATACCGTCAACGTCGGCTCGAGAATACCTAACGCAGCGTTAATACGTGTCTCAAGGCGATTCTTAACGAGCTGGTATGCTCCTTGGCAAGCTTGTGTAAGCCCCCCCGTTTGTTCTCCGACCGTAATCAGCTGCAAAACAGCACTGGGAAAAAGAAACTCACACTTGCGGATCGCTGCGCTGATCTTTTGTCCTCGCTGTACATCGAGTGCAACTTGAGTCAGCAGTTGTTTCGCATAGCGATTTGGCACGCTCTTCGCGGCCTGAGTCAAAGCATCCAACGGTACTAAGCCAGCTTCCGAAAGGACAACAGCCGAACGAAGGTACTCGATGGCGGAAAGATCTTGGAGGAACTGACCTAGCAAAGGAAGCCTTAATAAGATGGCGTCAAGTCGAACCGAGGCGGACTGATTGCCACGAATGGTTCTCCACGCGACGAACAATCCTGCCAAAACGAGGGGAAGTACCCAAGCGAATCGAGTAGCGAACCGACTGGCCCCCGTGACCACGGACGTCACCCATGGCAGGCTGACGTTGGATTCGCTGTAGATTTTTTCGAATTGCGGAACGACCGAAACGAGCATGAAAGTAACGAGACCCGCGCCGGCAAAGATCACCAGAAGCGGGTAGCTCAATTTCTGGACCAGCTTGCTGCGAAGCTCCAACGATTCTTCGAGATTCTGTGTGATACGACGCAGACTCTCGACCAACGTCCCAGATGCTTCTGCTAAGGCAATATGGTGAACCATCGTCGACGTAAAGATGCGAGTGAACGAACTCATCGAACGCGATAACGATTCACCTGCACAAACTCGAGATAATAGCGTACTCAACATCCGTCGATACTTGCGACATGAGCGATCACGCGCGAGCGATTCCAGCGATTTCTGCAGCGAGAGTCCGTTCTCAAGCAGCATGGTCAACATCTTCAGCAGATTGGCCAAATTGCGTTTCGAGATTCTCGCTCCCGCAGGCGTCCATTCGCGACTCCCCATCAGCCAATCTAACGACGGAGTCGCGTGAGCGGTGGAGGTTGACGTTCGGCTGCCGATTGCGAAGGCTTTCATGGTGTTCTTTCGTTGCTCGATGGAGTGATTCTAAGCGGGTACATCCAGGATCATCCCATCGACTTGAAGTAGACTTCCTCAAGTGATGTGTTACCGGCGAGAGCTTGAGTTAAGCCAGCTTCCTTGAGATCGCGCATCCCTTGTTGCTTCGCAATTTCACGGACTTCAGAAACCGGTGCTCCGCGTTCGATGGCATGTACGATGGCATCCTCGACCAACATGATCTCGAAAATCGGTAAGCGTCCGGAATAGCCAGTTCCCAAACACTTTGAGCACCCGCGTCCGCGAAAAAGCGGTCGACCATCGATTTGCGATGGGCAAATTCCCATGCGCTCGAGCATTTCTTTCTTAGGAGCAACTGGCTCTCGACAATCGGTGCAAACGCGGCGCAGCAGACGCTGTGCAATACTCCCGATCAACGCTCCGGCTATCTTGAAATGATCGACTCCAAGGTCGCATAGACGAACAATCGCACTCGGTGCATCATTCGTATGCAACGTGCTGATCATCAAGTGACCGGTCAACGCCGCTTGAACGGCCAAGGACGCAGTTTCGTGATCTCGAATTTCGCCGATCATGATGACATCAGGGTCTTGGCGCATGATGTATTTCAACGCGCTGGTAAATCCCAATCCGTGTTCGTTGTTGCTTTGAACTTGATTGATACCCGGCAAACGATATTCGACCGGATCTTCGACGGTGACAATGTTCCGACTGATCTCGTTCATCTTGCTGAGCAAAGCATAGAGCGTAGTGCTCTTTCCGGAACCTGTCGGGCCCGTCACGATGAACATGCCGTGTGGCTTCTCGATAACGGTTTGAAGCGATCGTAGATCTCGATCATCGATACCGAGTTTGGCGAGGTCAAAAATCTTGCTACCTTCATCCAGCAATCGGAGCACCATCTTTTCACCGCCAACGGTGGGGATGGCGCTGACGCGATAGTTGACTTTCTTGCCGTTTTCTTTCAACGACAAGTGTCCGTCTTGAGCGCGACGCGTCTCGGTGGTATTCATGTCGGCCATAACTTTGATACGTGAGACAACCGACTGTTCGATATGGCTCGGAATCGTCATGATCTGCTGAAGTTCACCGTCGACTCGATAGCGGACTCGCATTTCTGGATGATGGGGCTCAAGGTGGATATCGCTTGCTCCCGCATCGATGGCTCCCGTCAAGATCGCTTGTACCAGTCGAACCACCGGCGCATCTTCCTCGACTTCGATCTTGATCGTATCGTCGACCTCGGCAAGAACTCCCAAGCGTTGAAGCTCTTCGATCTTCAAGTCGACGATGGTTTGACGAGCAATGCTTCGATCGTCATAGCCACGGTCGATCGCTAGGCTGATATTGGCTTCTTGTCCGATATACGGTTCGACGTGATAGCCGGTCATCAGCTCGACTTCGGCGATCGTCTCGATATCGTCCGGCAGAACCATCGCCAGACAAAGAGTCCGCTTTTCGACTTTGAAAGCGACTACGCAGCGGCTTCTCGCAAACGATTCAGGAATCAATCGCACGATTTGCGGGTTCTGGGTCGATACGTCGATCTCGGCGTGACCAACATCAAACTGGCGTTCCAACGCGTCTCGCAATTGATCGGAAGTGATGATCTCTTGTTGAACAAGCCAATCACCCAGCTTGACGCCAGACGCTTTGTTCTTGATCGCAGTTTGTAGAACATCGGCGTCGACAAATCCATCCGCGACGAGAATATCACCTAATCGACGTGGCATTGCGATCTCCAGCTTTTTTGTATCTCAGGCATGTTTCTAAACGCAGACTTTTTCGAGCTTGTGTCCGCTCAGCAGGCGATCCAGCTTCGTTTGCATCGCTTGAGGATCGAACGGCGCAAGCAAATAGTCGTCGGCTCCACATCGAAAGACTTGTTCGACCAATTCCAAAGATTGGTCCATCGATATCACCAGGATCGGCAAATGGTTTTTACTCCATCGGCTTCGGATCTTGTTCAGAACGTCTCGAATATTCGAATCAGGCAACGCAGTATCGATGACCGCTAATGCGAAGTCCGAGTCCTGCAGCGTCGTATAAAGCTGCTCTGCCGTGTGTCGCATCTCGACTTGATGCCCGAGCAATTCAAGTCTAAAAGCAAGCAGTTCGGCCAAAACCAATTCTTCGGTAGCTAACAGTATTCGCATGGTAATTACTCGCATTCTTGCGATAGACGCAAACCTATGTCGGAAAGTTTCCGTCGAAGCCTAGGTCGTAGAACAGGACCATTCGCGTAGTCCAAGCTGCTTTTCCCGGAAAACTTTCTATCGCATCCGAGTGGACCTGCCCCGACAACCGCTACGACCGTTACGGTCTTCACGAAACAGGATCGTTCAACCACGTTGTTGCCCGCCATCGCTACACGGCCATCAAAGCAACCTAGACTATCGGGACGCCGGAATCGGCTTTTATCGAGTTCCCATCGAAAGGTGCTAGGGTTTTCAAATGGTCGATCAATATAGATTCGCTCGATTGGGGCTTGGAGCATGCCTCGTGTTCTGCGCAGGCTGCTCGAGTGAGATGTCGGACGCGATCGTTCAAGCCGCCCGAGCACATTCGCAACCACCTAAACCAGCAACCGACCTTGGCAGCCAAGATAAAGAACTCGAGTCGCTGGAAGGCGGGAAGCCTGTAAGCTTGGTCACGATGCCAAGCCCTGATCGCACGAATCCGTTCGAATTGTCGGGCGAGTTTCAAGAGACATCACCGGGCGATACATCGGGGAAGAAACGCGAGGTCCGCGTCCTGGGCTTCATCGAGCTCGATGCTCCAGCCGTAATGCTCTCGCTGGACGGCCGAAGCCAAATCTTCAAAGTCGGCGAGACGTTTGACAAAGTCACCGTACACGAAATTCAACCGCCACGAGCACGAATCAGCTACGACGGCGTCACTTGGCAGGCGTCGATCTTCGATCGACGAGGCAATTAAAGTACCGTCAAACCTTCGTTGCGGCGGTCAAGCCAGCTTTTGACTTCGGGCAGTTTACCGTAGGCGTAGGCAAGCATGGCGATAGGATGCAAGGTGGGTTTATCGACGCCTTGTTCCATTTGCAGCTTGCAGGACGAGCACTCGGTCGTTCCAAATTGAGCGGCGGTCGATTGCATTTTGCTGATCAACCCCCAACCGATACGCAATGAAGATCGGTAATTCTTTCCCTTGAGCCCATACGTGCCAGCCATTCCGCTGCAGCCTGCATCTGCTTCCAGAACTTGCATTCCTGGGATCAAGCGAAGCAAGTTGCGTCCAGGCTGGTCATTGTCGATGACACGAAGATGGCAAGGTAGATGATAGATCGTCGACATGGTCAGTGGATGAAAATCGAGTTCTAGCTCGTTGTTCTGATGCATGTTCCAAAGATAACGACCGGCATCCCATGTGTGGGCCGCGACCAAACGCGAGTCTTCGTTATCGATAAGGTTTAGATACTCGTGTTTGAGGCACAGGGCTGCCGAAGGTTCGGTCGTCAGAATTTCGTAGCCTTGACGTATCGACTCGGCCAACATCCGAATGGTAGGTGCCGCCAATTTTCGAGCGCGTTCGATGTCACCGGACGAGATCTTTGCCATCCACGACGGTGCTTGATTCGAAGGCACGTACACGTCAACTCGTTGATGATGTAAGACTTCCACCAACGCACGTCCAACCAGTGGATTGTGCCAGTTCGCATACTGATCGACATAGTACAGGACCTTGCGACCGCCTGAGCGTTTGGGCCGCGTCAGCCGTCGTCGCGAGGCCCAGCTGATGAACGATTGCTTGGCGATCATGGGCAATCGACGCCCTTGGGCGATTCCCGTCAACTTCTCAAGTACCCAGCGCAAGGCAGGTTTGCGAAGACTCCAATTCGATAACGAAGGAAATTTCGCGGCCGCCGAAGCCAGCAGATCAAGCCGCGAAAGCAGCAGGTCGCTCATTCGAAGCCCATGAGCCGATATATACTGGGCTTTGAACTCAGTGACGATCTTCGGAATATCGACGCTTGCCGGACAATCAACACGACACTGATGACAATTGAAGCACAGGTCGGCGACAGCTTTGAGTTCGTCTCGCTCTAAAGTTTGCACTGGGAGCTTACCCGACAACAACCCGCGCATCAGGTTTGCTTTCGCACGCGGTGAAGCTTCCTCGTTGCGCCCCAACCGGAACATCGGACACATGCGCTCGTTATCCGCCGTTGTTCGGCATCGTCCGCAGCCGTTGCAGGTTTGTGCAGTAGCCGCGATGGACTGCGTTTCAGACCATTCCAAGATAGGAACGATAAGATTTTTGTGAGGCGTTGTTGTGTGGATCGTCTCGGATTCACTGGCAGCTTTGGTCTCTTTAGGTGCATTGTCGGCCGAGGAATGGTCAGCATCCGTCGCTTGTTTTTCGGTGTGTGAAATGAGATCAAGTGTCCATGGTCGCAGGTTATCTGACACACGCTGAGGCGCGTCCGAGACCACTTTGCCGGGATTGAGAATCCCTTGCGGATCAAACAACTCCTTAATGCGTCGCATGATCGGATAGATTGAACCTAGTTGACGCCGCGAGTACCAAGTGCGACTGAGTCCCATCGCATGTTCACCAGCAATCGTTCCATTCAACTCGAGAACCTTTTCGTAAAGATTCTCGGAGAGTTGCTCCATTTTGGTCATGTCGGATGGATTCGCCAGATCCAAGAACGGACGAATATGAACTTGCCCGTGCGCTGCGTGCGAAAAAATCGTTGCGGTTACCCGAGCTGCTTTGAAGATATTCTGAGCATCGACGATAAAATCGCCCAGTCGATTCGGTGGAACGGCGATATCTTCGACAAAGGGGACCGGACGTTCCGAACCTTTGACGCGATAGAGATGCGGAATCACGCGGCGGCAAAGTCGCCAGTAAAAATCGCGTTCGCGATCATCGGTAGTTACTCGAGATGCTGTTGTCACCGGCGATTTTCGCTGGATGCGAGTTACCAGCGCCGTCAACTTTGCGCGAACCTCGTGAGCATCGTCGCCTTGTTGTTCTATCAAGAGCATTGCTTCCGCTCCGCGCGGTAGCAATGCGTCGTAACGTGGATCGATTTCGCGAGCGATTTCCAGCAATCGACGGTCCATCAGATCGCATGCCGAAACTTCATCGCGTCGCGCTTCGAGAGCCATTCGGGCGGCAGTTTCCAAGCGATCGAAGAAAAGCATCACAACAGCCCGGACCGCCGGTATCGGTTCGACGCGAACGGTTGCTTCGGTGATCAATGCCAAGGTTCCCTCGGCACCCGATTGCAAGCGCGCCAAATCGACCCAGTCCGGATGGATGGCTTGCTCGATTCGATAGCCGCAACCTCGAGCCACACCTCGCCATGGAAGCTGCTTCATCTCTTCACGGTTCGCCCACAGCAATTGACCAACTTCGCTAGCTATCTTGCCTAAAGTCGATGTTGGATTCGTCGGCTCTTGCCACGATTCTCGATCGAGATGCACCAGTTCGCCGTTGGCTAGCACCGCTTCCAGCGACACGACAGTCGAACCAGCGGTACCGTAGCGAAGAAAATGGCTGCCGGACGTATCGACTGCGACAACGCTGCCAATCGTAGTCACGGCGCGAGTCGCGGGGTCTGGACCGAACAATAACCCGCGAGATTCCAAATACCGATTTAAATCCGCCAGCACCAAACCGGGCTGCACTCGAATTGTTCTCGCATCTTCGTCCAGCTTTAAAACTCGACGCATATAGCGTGAAAAATCGATCACTAAACCGGCACCCAATGCCTGACCCGCCAACCCTGTCCCTCCGCCGCGAGGAAAGAGCGGTAAATTATTCTCCG
>JANPLJ010001333.1:0-2255 GCA_031426475.1 Pirellulaceae bacterium
GCTACCTGTTTAGAAACAAAGCCTAGTTCTACCGGCACTCGTAGCGCAGTAGCCGGATTCGTCAGAATTCAGACCAGCCCCACGACGCAATTGCAGAGTCAACTGAACGGGTACTAAATCGAGGTACGCTTGAACTTGATAGTAGGGTTCGATTCGTTTTAAATTCACCGGCCGAAAACGCTTCGCCCTCGCTCGCTGTCTCTTGAATACTTCTTCGATGTAACTGGTTGATCACGATCAGTACGTCCAACGGCGACACGTTACCATCGCCGTCGACATCCAAGCTATCTCGAATGGCAAGCTCGCCCTCACCGTGGCGATCTGCAACAGGAAAAACTTGAACAAGCCGCAAACGGTTGATCACGTGAAGCACATCGAGCGGTGTCACCTGGCCATCGCGATTGACGTCGAATCGAAGTTCCACATCCGGCGCTGCTTCACCTGAACCAGTCGCTGCATTGCTTTGCGATCCTATCCTTACGAAACTCACCCGCGGCGAGCTCTGGTCGTGGGACTTAATGTTGACAAAATCAAATCCGCTGATGGTCGAACGCGAAAAATCGGTGACTTCAACTCGCCCAGAGTAGTCGATGAGTCCCTCTCCATCGATCAATGGTATTCGACTGGTATCTTCTTTTTCGATGTTGTTATGCAGCGTCACTCCACCCGAAAAATGCGTCGCCACAAGATCGCTGAATCGGTCACCGTTCAGGTTGCCGATGGCGATGTATTGCACAAGACTCTTTGTAGGTACAAGCAAAGTTGGCGAAGAAGGCTGAAACGTGACGCGATAAAGCTCGTTCTTGTTAAAGAAGCGGTTCTGCGGCGTGTTGATAAAATACTGGAAACTTCCATCCGACTCGAACGCCGCAATGATGTCCCGTCGACCGTCGCCGTCAATGTCTCCAACGGATAGTCCTTGGGCTTTTGATTTCGTCGTTATCACCAGTGGGGACTCGGTTGCTAGCTGACCGCCGGTCGATAAATAAACGGATACTCCAGCCGCTCCCGAGACAACCAAATCGTCAGCACCGTCTCCATTCATATCTGCTCCGATAACGTAGGAGGCACCAAGGCTATTGATCTCTCCAGAGCGGAGGAATCGCTTGCTGAGCGTGTCTACCCTAGCCAATCCAACTTGGTTGCTTCGATACAGAGATACCGCCAGCGTATCGACACCGTTCGCGCCATCAACATCCAATAGTGTCGCTGCGATTGCCCCGACCGCCTTCGCATTCGAGCTAAAATCGAGCACTTGCTCCTTGCGATAGGTACCGTTGGGCTGCTGGACCGCAATGCTCACGTCTTCCGAAAACGTAACGACAGGACTAAGGTTCGGCGATGGATTGTAAGGGCGTGAATTGGTAATTACCAAAGTCTTCTGACCGTTGACAACGCCAAACGCTACGTGCGATGGACCATTGCCGCCTAGCGTTTGTGTGACCGGTGTTCCCTTCTTTCCATCAAGAGCCGCAGTATCCAACGGCAACAAGGTCAGTGGGTCGATAGCTGTAAAGTTCTTGTTCCCATCGTTCCTCAATACGATCACAGTTCCAAACGCATTTCCGAGCAACGTGTCATTTGCGCTGCTGGCCGAGATTCTACCTGACGTATCTCCGTTGAGTGCCACTATCAGATCGAGCGCGTTGGAACCAACGACATCTGCCGCCTGGACGAACTTGGGACGAGTATGGGAACCTAAGGGAATCGACCGAAAGTTCGCTGGAGATCGATCATAGACCCCTGGTCGTGCTGTATCCGAAAAAAAGACCTCCATGTTCGCGTTTCCTGATCCATCAGCGTATTGATTGAGGACGGTAATATCGTCGAGGCCATCCGCATTGAGATCGGCTAACGACGTCCAAATCGGTTTGGAGAATGTATCGCCAGTCTTCAAGTCGACCTTCGCATCCAGTGGACTTCCAGCAGAACCTAAATCAGGAACGTTGAAGCGTTTGCGAGGTGAAAGCGGCTCAGAATTTTCCTTCAAGACCAGCGAGATCTCATACTGACCGGGCCAAACTCGGAACGAGTACTTACCGTTGGCGTCCGTTGTTGTCGTTTGGATCGTAGGCTGTGTATCCTGGGAAAAATCGCGTCGAGTCTGTCGCAAAAAAACCGTCCAGCCTTCCAGTTTCTCAGCCGTGGTTTCGAAAGTTCCGTTCGCGTTGAGGTCGTCATAGACGTTTCCTTCAATCGTGATCAATTCGAGCGTATCGGTATCGGTAGCCGTGTTAGGACGACCAGTCGTTTCG
>JANPLJ010001334.1:0-3400 GCA_031426475.1 Pirellulaceae bacterium
CGTCGCGGCGCTGACCCATAATGAAACGGAACCTGCTATCGCGCTACCGATGAAATATCGATGGGCTGATTTTAGATCGATCAGATAATCGTATTTAGGTTTGACCGCTGTACGCTTGGATTTCGGGTCGGGTACCACTTCGTTGAAAACCCAACCGGCCCCACCCACCGCCAGCAGCAAACCACTCGATAGAGCGCCCGCTGCCGCGATCCCATGATGATCGGCATTCCCGACGATAAAAAATTCGAAGAACGCGTAAATGAACGAAAGCCCTAACGCCAGTGCCGCCGAAGCGAGCGGACCAAAATGCCGAAACATCAACCATGGAAGCGTCGCAATCAATACGACCAAAATCAACGTGTTGGCATATGGCGCAACCGCTTCCACGGACGCAGCCAGAGGTAAGCCCGTAATCGACGAGTGGATCTTTCCCAGGATGACAAGCCACCAAATGAATCCGTGGCTCCAATGGATTTCACGCCCCGTCGGTGCGTTGTCGTTGTCGGTGTAGCGGATTCGCCAATCGCCGTTGGCAAGCATTTTCTGTGTATGCATGATCCAATGACAGCCGTCGATACCGACCTGCGGCAGGATCAGTCGACGCATTCCAAGCTCGTAGCCCGTCGGCGATGCCGGATCGACGTTGGGAAACGGTGTCCCCATCGTTCCCGCCATGCTCGCCACAATTCGGCGGTAGCGTTTCCAGCTATCTGTTCCGACAAAGGCAATCGAAACCAGAATGGCAACGACGACCGTGATGACTCGGGCTCGCGGGTTGTTCTGGAGGGTCGAGAGGAAAGACATAGGGAAGACGCAGACTAGCCCCATTTTGGTTGGGACTGGCAAGGAGCAATCGGAATTCAGAATGAGGAAATCGTAGCTTTTCAAACGTGCCATGAGTATGGGTAACGCGATTTAGGCCGCAAAATCCGTTGATTAGGGGCATTCAACCGTTAAATCGAGATCGATCCGTCCCAACGGGACAGCCCTATGTCAGCCCAGGGCTGGCCTGATGAAAATCTTAAAGAACACCGAAAACCCTTGATACGAATATCCTCCTCCCCCTCTCCCCGGTACTCAGGGGAGAGGGGGTTGGGGGGTGAGGGGAGAAACGGCACGAATTTCCAAAATATCTTTGCATTTCAAACTCGCTCGGCCCCCTCATCCCCGGCCCTTCTCCCCCGCAAAGCCGGGGGAGAAGGGAGGAGATATTCGTGTCAGTTCGCTTCTCCGTAAAACACCAATCTTGCCTAGTTTTCAGTATTTTCATCAGGCCAGTCTCATGGTGAGGATGAAGGCATGACGAAAAGGGGTACCTCTCAATGTTGTTAGACACGAGATTCTCGCTGCGAAAACAAATAAGCACTAGGTTCTGCGGCGGGCCGGTGGTGGCTCAATCCCAGCGCCTCGCATGAGTCGCTGTAGTACTTCGATCGACTCTGGTGCCAAACGAAAGTTGCCAGGGCGATGGCCTTGGGCGATGTCGAGCGGCGTCCAACTTCGTTTGTTAGGCCGATTCCAGATGTTGATATCGGCACCCCTCTCGGCTAAATACTCAATCAGTTTCGAGCGATTCTCGTAAACGGCCCCATGAACTGCCGTATTTCCGTCATCGTCGACGGTATTAATATCCGCTCCCAAATCCAGCAGTAATTTCACAGCCTCGATCGCCTCGTCCTCGGTGCCAGCCGATTCATCGCCGTTGCTCAATATGCCAACGCCAGTGGCCGCAAGCAGCGCTGTGCAATTATCGACGTTGACCAACTTGGGATCAGCTCCTAATTCCAACAGTAACTTCATCAGCGCTACGTCACCGGTCTCAGCAGCCAATAGGAAGGCTGTTGCCTTCGTCTTGTTCAGTGCTCCTCCATTAGGATTGTGCCGCCCATGCAGTGCGTTCACATCAGCGCCATGAGCGACCAATGCTCTGACGAATTCAAGGCTCGTCGTTGCCCCAGAGCCGATAGGTGATGGATCTCCGTCGCCCCGCAATGGTTTGCGAACCCATGTGATCGCATGGATCGGAGTGTAGCCCCGTCGACTATCATTCGGATCGGCACCTGCCTTGAGAAGAGTAATAGCCAAATCAAAATGACCGTTCTCTATGGCTAGAAGCAAGGGCGTTGTCCCTGGCTTCAACCCCTTGCCAGAAGTCTTCCCGGTAGGCACAACTGAGTTCACATCGACACCACAGTCCAGCAATCGCGAAACAACCTGCGTGTGACCATTGCGAACAGCGAACAACAGCGGAGTAAAGCCTGACTCGAGCGTTGCAAACAGATCTGCCTCTGCGCGGATCATTGCGTCAACAACGTCAACATGTCCCTCGGCGGCAGCCCACATCAGAGCGGTTTGCCCTTGACGCTCTCTCGCATTAACGTCTGCCCCGCTAGCGATCAGCAACTTAACCGGCGCAAGTTTTCCGGTGCGACAAGCCAACATCAACATGGTTTCGCCACCGCTAAGCGTTGCGTCTGCATCCGCTCCCTTTGCCAGCAACCATTCCACGATCTTTTCGTTGCCGTTGGTGCAAGCGATTGAGAGCGGCCGAATTCCATAGCGGTTCTGCACATTTGGATCAGCGCCCGCTGAGAGTAGCATTTTGGTCGCTTGTTCTTGTTCGTGATAGACAGCCCAATGCAATGGTGTCATGCCATCCACTTGTGCTGCATTCACATCGACTTTCTGCCCAATTAACGATTCAATCTCACGTGTGTTTTGTTGCTGGACCGCATCTGCCAATAACGCTCTTGGATCCGCCGCATGCAAGTTGCATGTGCAGAGTAGAGAAAGCGTAAGTGGGTACACTATCTTGAGCATACAAATATCTGATACTGGCACGTTTGCACTCCAAGGCATTGCACTGCCTAAACATCGATCGGCGTGAACAACTCGTCTAACTGTCGCTGACTATCGCCGAACGATTCGCAAGGCACTCCCACTTTGTTGAGTAACGTCAAATGCAAATTGGCAAGAGGAACTGGCTGGTCGAATCGAATATGCCGATTCCCTTGCATTTTACCAGCGGCCCCTCCAGCGACGAGGATCGGCAGGTTCGTGTGATCATGTATGTTCGGATTACCCATACCGCTGCCATAGAGATAGAGTGAATGGTCGAGGAGCGAGCCATTTCCTTCCGGAGTAGCCTGGAGCTTCTGCAGAAATTCGGCAAACAACGAAACGTGAAATTGATTGATCTTCGCCACTTTGGCAATCTTCTCGGGATCGTTGCCGTGGTGTGTCAGCGGATGATGTGGATCGGCTACACCGATTTCAGGATAGCTACGATTGCTGGTCTCACGGGCTAGTTGGAACGTGATGACTCGCGTGATGTCCCCTTGCAAGGCGAGCAACTGCAGATCAAACATCAACCGTGCGTGATCGGCGTACGAAGCTGGCA
>JANPLJ010001335.1:0-2744 GCA_031426475.1 Pirellulaceae bacterium
ACCGACCTTCAATGAAGCGAAGTCACGCATGGAAGACTTGGCAACACTCTTGAAGGGCTCGTCGCTTTCGGATAGCGTTCCGCCAACGGAACTGATCTGGAGCGACGTTGCAGATCGAGTACCAAGTATGCAGATCCTAGAGTGGGCCTTTCGCGAACACCTGAATCGATACGTCTCGTCCGAAGCGGAGTTTAAGTCGCACTCGGAGGATGTTCTCAAGTATGCTGAGTTGATCGGATTGATCGGCGAAACGCTCCAGCAAGATGGTATGACCGACGCGGGAGATAGCGAGTATAAATCATGGTCGACAAAGATGATCCAGGAAGCGACAAAGATCACCGAAGCGGTTAAACTTAATAATCCGTCCCTGGCCCGTGAGGCCGCTGGGCAATTGAATCAGTCTTGCGACGCATGCCACAACACTTTTCGTTGAGAGTTCTCTCATAAAAAATGGGTATCCGATTTAAGTGCCACCATTGCCGGGCACCGCTGAACATAAAAATCGATCTTGCCGACAAACGTGGCGTATGCCCACAATGCCAGGGGAGATTCCGAATCCCGAGCCAAAGCCAAGCGTTGTCGGTGAGTTTGGATGAAACTGCGAAGTCTTTCGAGTCAGCATTGCCCGAACACGAGTCCGTGAAATCTACGATGGACCGGCCAGGGGTGAAACCTCAGGTCGTCTCCCAGGCGACAAAGACTTCGGCTAGTTCTGACACACCGACGAGCGAGTCGGAAACGAGAGAACCACTTTATTTCGTTCGTCCTCCAAGCGGTGGCGAGTACGGACCGGCTGCCAAAGAGACGATCGAGTTATGGATCTCGCAACGTCGTATCACAAGCGAAACGCTGCTGTGCCTCGTGGGTACTTCCAATTGGCGGAAAGCGAAGGAAGTCTTTTCGAACCATTTTGTACTAGGTTAATGGTGAACCAAGTCGCACGCAGATCGAATTTGCACTAGAATCCGACAGTGCTTTACCCAGTACTGATCGATGCGGTAGCCGAATTCGCAAGAATTCGGATGACGCGCGAAGCAAGTGCGTCCCGCGTCGATTCGCCCGAAGTCTGACGACTTTGGCTACTACCACAGCCCCCCATCCTTCCTCGTCGACAAAGCAAACTAAGCAATGACGTATCGCTCTCTCCTCTTCGCTACCCTGGCATTGGTATTCACGAGTGGTCATTCGCTGTATTCCGCATCACCGAATATCGTTTTTATTTTGGCAGACGATTTGGGATACTCGGACCTGGGTTGCTATGGCAGCGAGATTGAAACACCGAATTTGGACTCGCTGGCAAAGAATGGCTTGCGATTCACTCAGTTCTACAATACGGCGCGTTGTTGGCCAACGCGTGGGGCTTTGATGACTGGCTACTACGCCCAGCAGATTCATCGCGACGCTTTGCCGGACGTGGGCGGGGGTGGGCAGGGAACAAGGCAGAGTTGGGCTCGATTGCTTCCGGAATATTTGAAGCCTGCGGGCTATCGGAGCTATCACAGCGGTAAGTGGCACATCGATGGCAAAGTCCTTGACGGCGGTTTCGATCGATCGCTCGATGTAAAGAATCAAGGTAATTTTTTCACATCGGCAGGGAATACGATTGATGATGTTCCCGTAAAGAAAGTGGAAAATGAGAAAGGTTACTATGCCACGACGGCGACGGCGGATCACGCAATCGACTGTTTGAAGGATCACGCGACAAATCACTCGGGAAAGCCGTTCTTTCAGTACATTCCGTTTATCGCACCTCACTTTCCGTTGCATGCATTGCCGGAGGACATTGCCAAGTACCAAGGCAAGTATCTCGCGGGATGGGATGCGATGCGCGAAGCTCGATTTGCCAGGCAAAAGCAGATGGGGATCACGAACACATTCTTGTCGGCCCTGGAGCGCGAAGTCGGTCCTCCCTATTCGTTTCCAGAAGCGATACAAAAGCTTGGTACCGGTGAGATCAACCGTCCACTTCCGTGGAATGAGCTAAGCGACGAACAACGCCGTTTTCAGGCGACAAAGATGGCAATCCATGCAGCGATGATCGACCGCATGGACCGAGAGATCGGACGCATCTTGGCTCAGATTCGAGCGATGGGAGCCTTTGACGATACCTTGATTTTCTTTGCATCCGACAACGGAGCAAGCGCCGAAATTATGGTTCGAAATGGAGGGCATGATCCCATGGCTCCTCCTGGCAGTGCGGCATCGTATCTCTGCCTCGGTCCGGGCTTTTCCAGCGCCTGCAACACGCCTCATCGTCGACACAAGACCTGGGTGCATGAGGGTGGGATCAGCACACCTTTGATCGCGCATTGGCCAAAGGGGATTACCGCGAGGAACGAGCTACGACACACTCCCGCCCACGTTATCGATTTCGTACCCACGGTGCTCGAAATCCTCGGACTTCAGACCCCCAAAGAGTGGAATGGCGAGCCGATACCCGAGGCACCCGGCAAATCCTTGGTCGCGGCATTCGCAAGCAATAAGACCATCCAGCGCGACAGTCTGTGGTGGTTGCACGAAGGCAATCGAGCCGTCCGAGTTGGCGACTGGAAGCTCGTGGCAGCCAAGAACGATCCCTGGGAGCTTTATGATCTTAGTACAGACCGCGCCGAGCAAAACAACCTCGCTTTGCAACACCCAGAAAAAGTGCAGGAACTTGAAAAAGTATGGCAAAGTCAAACGGATAGCTTCACTGAGCTCGCTAAGAAAACGATCAATGAAAATGGAGAGAAAACTAATATTGA
>JANPLJ010001336.1:0-2651 GCA_031426475.1 Pirellulaceae bacterium
GTAATGAATCCGCTCTTGGTATGCAATCGGAAATCAAAATCGGGAGCGATGCCCCCCAAAGTACGAGCCAACTAATCAGACTCGCACCGCCAAGGTCGGCGATCTGAACGATATCAGGCCATCCTTGTTGAGAATGTCCTAGCGTCCATGCAAAGACTCGCGGCCACCACGATTCCACCAGAATCCAGAACGCGAAGGGCAAACAAAAACCTGCTGGAACTTGACTGGGTTGACGCGACCACGAGATCAGCAATCCAAGAATTCCAATCGGGATCGCCTCCAAGAAAATCAGCGCCCAAAATACGAATCGAGGGATCCAACCTTCTTGGTCAAGCGAATACGCCAGCATCTGCTCAGCCCAAAAGAACGATGAGAACATTGCAACCCAACCAAAGAAGAATCCAGCCAGGAACGCTGATCTCGGTCGAAGTGAAGCCGATACATAGATGAAGGCGGCCATCGAAATCCAAGTCGACCACCAACCTGATCGCCCAAGCCAATCGAGGGAAAAGACCTTGCCGGCGACAAACATTAACAATGCAATCAAAAGAATTTTCAACGCATTGCGAAAACCAACGGAAAGGTTATTCAAGGTTGCAGGCATTGCTTTTTGTATCGAGCTTTTTTCGCGAATGGCGGTGTCTCCGTTCGCTTGCAATCCTGTTGGAAGAATTCGATAAAGTCTTGTGTATCACAGATCACGACCATTTTTTCAATTTGGCCCATCGACAAATCGATACGAATATTCAGGTCCATCAATTTTGAATCGCGCGAATCGTTTTCAAAAACCCAGCTAGCATGAAGAAAAGCTCGCTCCTGATCAACCAAGATGGCTTGATCACCGCGAATCGATTGGTCATCCGCCAATGAGTTTCGAAATCGCTGAATCCATCGGCGAAATCCCCGTTGCCCCGAATAGGTCCCTGAAAATGGAATGCAATCGGGTCCTTTACAAACAATGCATATCGACTTCTTTGAAATCGCGGCGATGGATTTTTCGACAAGCAAGTCCTCGCCGCGAAGTATACGCAGCAAGAGGTCAATCTTCGTTCGCGGCAGAAGCCATAATGTGCTCGGATCTACAATCGACACAGAACTGCTCAAGGTCTCAGCAAGCACCTCGATTGTTTCCGGCAGCAAGAACCCGTTTCTTTCCGCTTTTCGAATTAGTCGGTCACAGTAACCCGCTCGTCTCGCCAACTCCTGCTGCGTCCAACCTCGGCTTCTCCGCAAGTATCGAAGATATTCACCTTGGACTTGTACCCCACGTTGATGGTCAGCTAAGGCTCTTTCGCTCGTTACCATAAGTCTGAACGTTCTGTTTTGCGATCATCCCTTTTCCGAAAATGGAGAGAGGCGATCGAAGCATCAAGTTGCATACCAAGTAAAATCCCCTGGGACCATCTAAAAAAGTCGAAGAATTTCTGATCGTCACACAGGGGGAAAAAAGATTATCGCTTGATCAGAACGCCCGGTCAACGCGCCCGAAATACAGCTTTTTCGAATCGGCTCGGACTCCGTTCCGGCTCCGTTCCGCATCCAAGGCTAGCGAATCATTTCGGGAGGGATATCATCTCGTCTGACGGTCTACGTCGTAGACACCGGTGATTGATTGAGGATACGCAAGTATCCAAGCGTTCTTTTGTGCCAGTCGGAACTCTTATCAGACTTGGTTTGCCGTATGGAACTAGGGCAGTTTACGTTGAACGAGGATTGCAAAATCGTCGCCCGAGCCAATCGATTACTGCACCTCCAAACTGTAGCGTCTTCTAAACAAGGCTTCACGCTTGTCGAGCTTTTGGTTGGACTTGCGATCGTTGGGGTTTTGGCTGGATTGCTATTGCCAGCGGTGCAAGGCGCTCGCGAGGCTTCACGAAGGATGGCTTGTCAAAGCAATCTTCGCAATCATGCAATAGCGATTTTAAGTTTTGAACAGATGCATAGCCACCTCCCCCCTGGCCGCAATCGCCGAAACGACCTCGATTGGTCTTGGGGATTTTATATTCTTCCCATGCTGGAGCAATCGAGTATCTACCTCTCGGCGGATTCGAGCAAAGCCTGGGACGACCCAATCAATGATAAAGCCGTCAGTACGACGCTACCGATATTCCGGTGCCCCAGTTCTGCCTATCAGTATCGAGGGGATTGTGACTATGCGGGGTTAACAGGAACGGTTCGTGGAGCGTCAGCAGGTCAGTCCCCATTTGATCGCGGTTCGTTGGTATACGTTGACTCAGAAGATCGCCGTGAAATATCTTTGGCCAGCGTAACGGACGGAGCCAGTCATACGCTTTGTGTAAGCGAGAATCACGATCTTGTCTCACCGATTGGACGATGGGCGAGCGGTCTGAATTGCGTTTCGCACGATATTGGCCGAATCAACTCGACGCTCGAAGGGATTCGCAGCTTACATCCCAGCGGCGCCAACGCGGTAAGTTTGGATGGCGCCGCTAAGTTCCTTTCGAACCATATGCATGAAGACGTATTGGCAAGCTTACTGACTCGCAATGGCAACGAGCCATTGACGTTTGATGAGTAATCCGATTTTAACTCGATTTTCAATTCCCCGTAACACTGAAAGGAGATGTCAACAAGTTCCGCAGCTTTGCAAATCAGACTTGGCGCAATGGCGCTCGATCGATTCGCAAAGC
>JANPLJ010001337.1:0-5505 GCA_031426475.1 Pirellulaceae bacterium
CGCGATCCTGCTGATGACCACGTGCTATGTTCGGATCATCGTTGTCATGGGATTG
The DNA here is from genome assembly GCA_031426475.1 of Pirellulaceae bacterium. Classification (GTDB taxonomy): domain Bacteria; phylum Planctomycetota; class Planctomycetia; order Pirellulales; family Pirellulaceae; genus JAIYDQ01. The sequence continues at coordinate 56 of JANPLJ010001337.1, forward strand.
CTTCGACAAGCATTAGGCGCTGCTCAACTTCCGCCGAGTCAAGTCATCACCTCGATTTCGCTTTTCGTGACACTCTTTGTCATGGCCCCGGTATGGGGTCGAGTTTACGAAGACTCGATTAAGCCCTATACCGATCCCAACAGTGGAATGACCATGGAACAAGCTTGGGACAAAGGAATTCAGCCAATTCGAGAATTCATGTCGCGGCAGATCCACATGGCAGGGAATTACGATGACGTCATGTTGTTCTACAGTCGTCATTCGCCGAGCGGCACTCCTCCGAGTGGCTGGGATGAGGTTCCGTTAACCGTCCTGCTGCCGGCATATATGCTCAGCGAACTCAAAACATCGTTTATGATGGGTTTCCAGATCTATCTACCCTTCCTGATCCTGGATGTGGTGATTGCATCCGTCACGATATCGATGGGCATGATGATGCTGCCACCGGCCATGATCTCGATGCCATTCAAATTGCTGCTATTCGTCCTGGTCGATGGTTGGCGTTTGGTCGTGCAAATGCTCTTGGATAGTTTCGGAACGTATGGTACCTAGAGGCATGGCTCCTCAAGATGCAATCGATCTGGTCCGAAACGCGATTCTTATGTCACTGATCATGGGAGCGCCCCTGCTGGTCGTCGGAATGGTGGTGGGTCTATTAATTAGCTTGATTCAAGCCCTAACGCAAATTCAAGATCAAACGGTGAGTACGGTGCCGAAGTTACTTGCGATGGTCTTGGCAATGATGGTGACGCTTCCATGGCTGACGGATCGCATGGTTGAGTACTCCAGGGAACTCCTGAGAGACATTCCGAATCATATTGCTCAACGGTAAAGGCGCTAACTCTTGTGGATCTAGCAAGCCTGCTCTACGGTCCCATGTGGACATTCCTGTGTGTGCTGAGTAGGACCGGTCCGCTGCTATCGATGATGCCTCCGCTGCGCGGAAGCAACGTACCGATGCGAATCCGAGCGCTGATTGCATTGATGCTCGCCGTCGCCGTCACGCCATTGGTGAGCGAATCCGCAGCGGCGCTGCCGTCGAGTCTTCTCATGATCGGGATCCAAATCGCCAAAGAAGTATTGCTTGGTATTCTCTTCGGAACGGCCATCCAAGTCGTTCTCACGGGCCTTCAATTTGGCGGGCAGATCATGAGCTCGTTGGCAAGTATGGACATCGCCGAAGCAGCAGATCCGTCGAATGATGAAACGACTGCCGTGGTCAATCAAATGCTGTCATGGATTGCGATGGCTTTGTTTCTCGCCCTCGGTGGGCATCGCCAATTGATCGGCTGTTGCCTCGATTCATTTGCGCACTACCCGGCTGGTGCCGTGCTTGCCGAAGAGCATTGGTTAATGCACTTGCAAGAACTCTTGCACCATAGCATCGGTATCGGAATTCGAGCCGCCGCGCCAATTGCTATCGCACTCCTGATGGCAAATCTCGTCACGGCCCTGATCGGTCGGACCCTCCCGCAATTGAACATCATGGCCATCGGCTTCAACATTAACATTCTCGTTCTCTTGATAACGCTAACCCTTTCGCTAGGAACGATCGGTTGGGTTTTTCAAAATGAACTTGCGGTATGGATTGAAAAGACAACCAACCTTTTTCCAGCAATAGCTCGCAATGGCTGATGACGCCGGTGATAAGAAACATGACGCGTCCCCCTATCGTCGAGAGAAAGCTCGCGAGGAGGGGAAGATTCCTCGCAGCCAGGATCTGGGATCGTCGTTGCTGCTCTTGATCAGTGTCGTCGTTCTGGATTTTACTGGGCCACAAATCTTTCAAACGTTGGTAAGCATCATCGCCGACCAACTCAAACAGCCGTTATACTGGCATACCGACGCTCGAACCCCTCTCGTAACAACGGTTAGCCTTTTTCAAAAGGCCTCCTTCGCAGTCGCCCCACTCCTTGCCTCGGTTTTTGTTGCCGCTGTTTGTATCAACCTCGGTCAAACGGGCTTTCTTTGGTTACCGGACAAGCTCAATATTGATTTCTCGCATATCAACCCACTTCAAGGAATGAGCCGGCTATTCTCGCTGCAGAATGTGACTCGGCTCGGCTTTGGTCTGCTAAAAATCGGAATTGTGTCGGTCGTTCTCATTCTAGGCATTTGGTCTCGGTGGGACGCTGTTCTCAGTCTCAATAGTCTTCCGATTGAAAGCGTCGGCACGTATGTTTGGACGACGACAATCGATTTGATTCGTCAAGTTGCGTTTTCGCTCGTGATCCTGGCCGTTCTTGACTACGGATTCCAGCGCTGGAAGTACGAACAAGATCTTAAAATGACGGACGAAGAGGTTCGCGAAGAAATCAAATCGACTCAAGGTGATCCGCATACCAAGGCCCGACGAAGAAAAGTGCAGCGCGACATCGCATCTCAACGATTGATCTCGGATGTTCCTAAAGCCGATGTAGTCATCACAAATCCAACGGAGTTGGCGATTGCGATTCAGTACAACCCTAAAACGATGAAAGCACCGATTGTCATCGCCAAGGGAGCGGAGTTGGTCGCCGCTCGCATCCGAAAGATTGCTTTGGAGAATGGAATTCCAATCGTCGAACGAAAGCAGCTAGCGCAGTCGCTCTTCAAAAACGTCGATATCGGAAAACCCATCCCCTCCGAACAGTATGCTGCTGTCGCGGAAGTTCTTAAGTACGTTTATCAGGTCCGAAATCGATCGATCGACGATCTGCTGAAATCTGCTGCGTAGCAAAGAGCCCAATCCCCTGAGGCTTTGGAGGCCGTCTCGGTTTTTCGTCGTTGCACGACAATAAGTTACCGATTTCCGAAACGCCGGGTGGCACGCCCTGAGTCTTCCTCAGTTTTAGGCACATCTTGGGAACTATGATTTTCATGTTTTCAAACCCAAGCATCTCCTTCAAACCAACGCTTCGCCAGGGATTTAGTCGCGATAGCGACGGTATTCGATAGCCTGGAGTGGAGTGAGCGCAAGCGAACGGAACCCCAGGTTAGCTTGGATAATTGACTGTGAGTCGCGAAGCGACGGCATGAGGATTGACGAGTTAGGCCACGTTCATGCCGTCGCTTCGCGACTCGTGTTCCTTTTGGTCGCTTTTGTCCTGGGGGTTCCGCTCGAAGACTCGCTCTACCCCAGGCTATCGAATGCCGTCGCGACGCGACTAAAATCAAGGCGGTAGAAACCAAAAACGAAAGCAAAGATGTGCCTCAGATCGAGTCACCTGCTATTCGGTAACCTATTGTTGCGTAACGCCGTTCCGGCAAAACCGAGGTTTCCGATTGCCGGAACAGCAGGGGCTGCGCTACAACCGCGACATGAATTTAATAAACTCGCGATCAAGCTTATCAAGGTCCTCGCCGAAGTGTTTGCGAAAGTCTGCCATGCGGCGTTTCGAATCGGTCGGCTGAAGGGGCGGACGTTGGCTGAGTTCCGTAAGGTAGGCCGCAAATTCTTTGCTGCGTGCTTTCATCAAAAAGTAGGTTAAAGCCCAGCTCTCGCCGTAGGCGACCGACGCCGTTGCCGAATCATGAAAACGGCTATCGTCTTGCAGCAATTTGATGATACTACTCGGCTGTCTGGCAGGAAACGAATTGCGAAACACGGCGAAGTTGTACCGATTAAGCTTACCGATCCCTCCCCATCCGGAAGTGCTGCTGAAGTCGGGCGACTCAAAGTACATGGCCAAACCCTCGCTAATCGCGATAGGATTATCGCATAGCCGAGTTTGCAGTCCGCTGTTGTATGCCAACTGATGAACCGCTTCATGTACGACTGTCGCCACCGAACGCTCGGCTGTTGGCTGCGCGAGAATATGATTGACCAAGTCCGAGGTCGATACATTCTTGCCGGGTGGAATCAATCCCTCGATACCAGTGAGGTCATATCCGGCCATACGGTTGCTTAAGAGATTATAGTAGCCAATCATATTCTCTGCGTTTGCGATTTCTTCTCCCTTGGCATATGCCAAATAGCCGTCACGCGTCTCGAACACAACAGCAACTAAAGGAAACTCCGGTTCATGTAACTCGACGCCACGCTGTTTCCAATAGGTGTAGAATCCTCGAAAGAGCCGCTCATATAGCGAGGCATTCCATTTCGCGTATGCATCGGACGTGTTGTAGCAAACCAGATAGTGTTTCGTCGCTGTTGTTTTGAAACCTTTGGGGAGTTCCGCCAACATCGCCTTCGACATTTGATCCATCGAGGCGGGAATAAACGGATCGCTAGTCATTTTCGTCGAGAGTGATTCTTTGGCGACAAGCACTCGCAATCGACCGGTGGCTTCTTGCAGCAAACAGCCTCCGTCGTGGCCTTCGGCAATCACATAGCCTTCGACCAATTCCGAAGGCGACTTCGGGCTCTTGATCTTTACCTGGGTAACGACCTTCGTTGTCTCGGCGCGCGCGCGCTCATTCGCATGGCTTGTTGTCACAGGTGTGACGACGATGGCCGCAATCGAAAGCCAAAGAAGAATTACGTTCGTTCTCAAATCCATTGAAACCATCCTGTACGAATCCTTTAAAGAAAAGGCACGTGTACAAGATTATAACACACGCTAAAAAAAGTTTTCTCGCTGCTCGTTGCGAAAACATCGAATTCTGCTTTCGGATTCAGTCGAATTCGTCAGAATTGGGACGAAGCCAGGGAAACCACGTCAACATCGTGCCGTCAGAAGTTTTCCAATTGCGGCTATCTGCGGCGCGGAACAATAAGGCATCCGATGGCCGCACCTAAAACAGCCAGGAATAGCAACAAGCCAGCTTCGCTCGACCGAACGCCATAGTGAAGCAGATCAAAAATCCGCATCGAAACCGGGGTAACTCCAGGCGGCAGGCACTGCAAAAAACTCGACAAGTCGCCGAATGCGATCGCAAAAAGCAGTACCCAAATCCCACATATTGGCTTTCGTATGGCGAGCCAGTAGATACGAAAACGCACGATCCACGCTCGATTTCGATCGATCTGCCAAATGTCGCCAACTCGGTCTTGCCAATGGCGCTCCAAGATTGCAAAGACAAAAACGGCCAAAGGGATCAAGCGAAACTGCAAGCACAGAATCGGTGCCGCTAAAGTGTGATCATTAAGCCATGCTAGCCCAGGAATTGGTAGCTGAAAAAGATCGATGATCCATCCGCTCACGATCGGCCCAGGAAGCGCAAAGGCGGCAATCAAAACCGCGAAAACAAGGCTTAGGATCATCTGAAACGGTGGGCTGCCGGCGTTGGGGGGGCGACGCAAACGATTGACCAGTCTTGGATACACCCCAAGAACACTGATTGAGGCAACAAGGCATGCCAGCGACGCAGACCAGCCAGCTAGAGACAGTGACCATTCAAATTCTTGTTGGAACTTGGTCGGGACAAGTATAACGTTCGTCCAGACGACGCAAACGTTCCATGAACGTACTATCATTCCGGTATCCGTTTCGGTCGCAAGCCATCCTGCCTTGATAATCAGATTGGCG
>JANPLJ010001338.1:0-2519 GCA_031426475.1 Pirellulaceae bacterium
ATGGGAAGTGGTCAAGGCTTTGCCACGCCGACGAACGGAACCAGTACCACTTGGACACACGCGTTTTACAATAATCATGCTTGGAATACTGTCGGTGGTGATTTTAATATCGCACCAAGTGGTAGCTCGCTCGTTTCGGGAAATGTTGTTGCTGCGTTCACTTGGGGTTCGACGCCCGCATTGGTTCGCGATAGCCAAAACTGGCTCGATTCGCCCGCAAACAACTTTAGCTGGATACTCATGAGCAATGAAACAACGACTCAGCCCTCGAGCGAAAGCTGAACAATGAATCGTTCGAACGTTTCCTCGAGCTTCGCATCCTCGACGTAATTGGAGTAAAAGTTGAGTGGCGATATAAATGCGCTGACGGACATCCACAGGGCGGCGGCGGCGCTTTACCTGCTGACATTGTCGCTGCATGTGGCGCAGGCAAACAAAGGCTATACGTCATACCATCGCTTAAACTGGTAGTCGTTCGACAAGGCGGATTAGGTCAAGGATTTTCTGATGTCAAATTTTTAAGTCCCTTACTTGGGCGCGAACGGTCTGGCAACTAAGTTGTACTCCAACGAGACTCGTAAAACCTTAGGTATCGTCACGCTTGTAAAGTTCAAACAATCAACATTATCAAGGCATCCACTCCGAACCAGCCTTCAAGACGCCTAGCACCATTCGCAAGGCAGCGAGATTCGTCGACGGCACGCGAACAACGATTCCTTCGGAAAGTGAAACTTCGACCCACGGCGAGCAGGCCACCACTACCATCGGGATCTCAACGAACGCGGGATGTCCGACCGATTGGGCTTTGACACGCAGCAAGTTCTTTCCGCTTCGCGGCTGGGTCGATGACTTGTCGTTCTGATCCGATCGCTTCCCCGCCGTTTCCACGCCTGAAAATTATCGAGATTCAGAGCGTTCTCTTGGCAGAACGTGCCAGCCGAAAGCCCACTCTGCAGTTGTTTCTGAACCGCTGATTCCAGAGCGCACTATCTACTCGACGTCCCATAATACATAGCCTCCAAAGGTTGGAAAAATGAAAACCAACCCATGAAGCTCCCTGCCCAGTCAACCATGTTTATCTCGGACGCTCACGGTGGCACCTTTTGCAGTTTTTGTAGTTTTATTTGTCCGCTTTGTCAATTTTTCGTCACAAAGCAATACATTTGCCGTTTCTTTCTTTAGTCGCAAGAAACTTGCGACTTTTACGTAACAAATTCACATCAAATGAAATGGTAATCATGAAATTAATAGCCCTAGGGTACCGTTATTATGGACCGCTTGCGATTTTTATACTAGTTTTTGCCATAAAGACTTTCAGTTTTACATCGGCTACTGCAGCCGAGTTGTTTGCGGGCATTGCCTCCAATGGCAGACTCGTCCTGTTCTCCAGCGACGATCCGAGTGATGTTGCCGTAATGCAAGTGAGGGGCCTGCAAGCTGGTGAGGAGATTCTTGGAATCGACATGCGTCCCGCCACTGGACAGCTTTACGCACTTGGTAGTTCGAACCAAATTTACGTTGTTAGTTTCGACGCTAACGAATGTGTTTTTACTGCCGTGGGAGCACCCTTCGCTCCTGCACTAAAGGGAACGAAATTTGGCTTTGATTTCAATCCTATGGCGGATCGCATTCGCATTGTAGGCGACAGCGGACAGAACTTGCGTCTCAACCCTATGACCGGCGCCGTTGCAGCCGTTGATGGCACGCTCAATTATGCCGCTGGTGATTCAGGTGAAGGGATGGTACCGAACGTTGTCGCTGCCGCTTACACGAACAACGACAATGATCCCGCAACGGGGACAATGCTTTTTGATATCGACGTTACTCGTGACACGCTCCTGCTCCAGAATCCACCGAATTCTGGCACTTTGATTACCGTAGGATTGCTCGGTATTGATGCCAAGAGCGTTGCGGGATTTGATGTGGCAGGGAGCGACGGCACTGCATATGCGAGTCTAGTGGTTAATACAGGTAAAAATCCGCAAAGTGATCGTGCTGCCCTTTTCACCATCGACTTAGTTACCGGGGAAGCGATTTTCATCGGTGAAATCGGTGGCCCTAAACCACTCAACAGTCTGACTGCTCTCGGAAGGTTGCCTTAACAAAAGTGTCAAGCGTTAACCGCAACGGAAATCGTGCGTCTACCACTCTTGGCTGGCCAGTCATCTTCCGACTATTGACGACTGCGCGAGGAAAAAGTTGGTTCTCTTTTGAGCTTCGCCCAGGAAAAATGTCGTTGTAATTTTTTGCGGCCCTTCGCTTCGATAATCAGTTCTTCTATCAAGCGTTCACGTAGTCGGTCTACATGGGGTGCTGGCCAGTTTGCCATTCGTCCCCATTTCACTGTTGTCCATATGTGTTCGACTGGGTTTAGCTCCGGACTGTAGGTTGGCAAGTACTCAAAGGAAATCCATGGGCATTCGCAGATTCGAAAGAATCGTTCTGCCCGGCGATGAGCGCCTAAGCGATCCCAAACAACAGTCAGTTTCGTTTTCAGTTCCTTGTGTAGCTTAAGCAAG
>JANPLJ010001339.1:0-4814 GCA_031426475.1 Pirellulaceae bacterium
GATCGAGATCACATTCGTTGGAATGTATGCCGAGACTTCACCTTCGAGTGTTTCGATGATCGGAAGACTGGTGATCGATCCGCCACCCAGTTCTTTCGAGAGCTTGACCGATCGCTCCAGCAAACGGCTATGGCAATAGAAAACGTCGCCGGGGAACGCTTCACGTCCCGGTGGACGTCGCATCAACAAGCTTAATTCACGATAAGCGACAGCTTGCTTGCTCAAGTCATCGTAGACCACCAAGCAATGTTCGCCTTGGTACATAAAGTGTTCAGCCATCGCGGTTCCAGCGTAAGGTGCTACGTACTGCAGCGGAGCCGGAGTCGACGCACCCGATACGATCACGGTGGTGTAGTCCATCGCGCCGTTCTTTTCGAGGGCATCAATGACCAAGGCGACCGACGAGTCCTTTTGACCGATCGCGATATAGAAGCACTTCACACCGGTATGTTTTTGATTGATGATCGCATCCAAAGCGACCGCCGTCTTGCCTGTTTTACGGTCACCGATAATCAATTCGCGTTGTCCACGTCCGATCGGAGTCATCGCATCGATCGCTTTGATACCGGTCTGCATCGGTTGGTGAACAGGTTGTCGTTCGGCGATGCCAGCGGCGATCAATTCAACCGGTCGTTGTTCGGAGGAACTTACGGGGCCTTTGCCGTCCAGCGGATTACCAAGCGGATCGAGAACGCGACCGAGGACTGCATTTCCAACGGGTACCGAGAGCAATCGACCGAGCGAACGAACTTCGTCGCCTTCGTTGATCGTCAAGTAATCGCCGAGGATGATGACCCCGACCGATTTTTCTTCGAGGTTGAACGCCAAACCGGTAACACCGCTTGGGAACTCGACCATTTCACCGGCCATCACGTTGGATAGCCCGTAAACACGAGCGATACCATCCCCGACCTCGAGAACCGTGCCGACTTCTCGCACGTCGACTTGACTGCCGAACTGTTGGATCTCGGCTTGGATTACGGATGCAATTTCGTCTGAATTGAATTTCATGAATCGACTCGAATGGACGACAGTTTATTGAAGGGAGTTGTTTATGAGTAAATTGTTTTGTTAGCTCGACAGCGACGATAGCTTTTCGCGAATCGTCTGTTCAGCTTTCGTCAAGGTGGCTTTTTTCATTTGGTTCAACTGGCCATCGACGCTTCCGTCGAAGACAGTGTCGCCGATTCGGACCAGCAAACCACCGATCAGGGACGGGTCGACTTTGTTTGTCAAAGCAACGTCCGCTTTTAACATATCCTTGAGTTTGTCTCGAAGGTTATTGAGCGCCGTGGCATCCAATGCTTGAGCGGTAGTGACCAAGACTTGCAATCGACCTTGGGCCTCGTCTCGCATTCGTGAAGCGGCTTGTTGGATGCTTCCGATCATCCCAAGCCGACGACGGCGAGCCATGACTTTGAGGGCTTTCAGCAAGATCGGGTCCATCGATCTCCCAAAGACACGATCGAGCAGATCGACGCTACTTTCAACCGCGATCTTCGGGTTCACAAAGGCAGCAGACAGCGCGGGTTGCTTTGAGAGAACATCTTGGACCAACGATTCGAGTTGATCGACAATGGTGTCGACCTTCCCTTCGGCCTGTGCGGCAGCCAGCAACGCTTTCGCGTAGACTTGGCCGACATGCAACGACTCGTCGTCAAAAACGGTTTCTACTAAGTTTGCTTCGGACATAACGACCGACGTCTCTCTGTGCGATGTAAACTAGTTTCGATTCGGCATCTGCCGAAGCGCCTCTTGGATCAGATTCGAATGGTCGTTCGTGTTTAGCTCACGACCAACAACACGACGCGCCAGCGAAAATGCCATCTCGGTGCTCTTGCCAGCCAATTCGGATAACGCAGCTTGCTTTGCTGTTTCGATGTCAGCAAGTGCACGGTCACGCTGTCGGGCTGCTTCCGCTTGGGCATCGGCAACAATTCGCTGACCGGCTGTTTCCGCATCTTTTCGAGCTTGCGACACCATTTCTTGAGCTTGAGCTTGAGCGGTTTCGAGCTTCGCTTGGTAATCCTTCATTGCCGCAGCCGCCGACTCGGACGCCTTCTTCGCGTCTTCGATCGCCTTCGCGATTCCCGCTTCGCGTTTCGCCAACCCTTCGCTGATTGGCTTCCATGCGAATATTCCAAGGACCGCCAGCAACATCAAGAAAACGATCAGCGAGAATATCGCTCCGTCGGCTCGCCATTCCATCGGATTGGCTTGCATTGCACCTGCGAAAGCGTGCGTCGGGTCATGATGCTCATGGGTATCATGCGCCGCCTCTTCCACAGCGATCTCTTGCACTTCTGCTACAGCTGCCTTCTCCGACGAAACTTTGTTTTCGCCGAATGCCGGTCTGAGTACCAACAGCAGCATCGCAACAAAAACAAGCGTCGAAAAATCAAACGATCGAAATCGGATCATAGTATTGCCAAGTCTCCCACGCATTCAGAAAACGAGGCACTTCGAATGAAGACCTCGATACAGCTGGATACGAACTCTTCTTAGGCGAACGGGTTCTGTAGCAATCCAACGATGATGGCGAACAAAGCCGCACCTTCGATAAGAGCTGCTGCCAAGATCATATTGATCTGGATCGTGCCGGCCGCTTCAGGTTGACGAGCGATTGCTTCAACAGCACCCTTCGCCAAAAGACCGATACCGATACCAGCACCAATCACAGCGAGTCCCGCTCCGATTGCACCTGGGACTGCACCGCCGCCGCCAGTTCCTTGAGCCGAAGCCGTACCAGCCAAAACCAACATTAAACCCATGCCGTGAACGGCTGTGCGTACGAATGATAACACTTTCTAATTCTCCCATTGCCGGTTTGGCCGGCCCAAAAACGAGTAACGAAAATCTGCGGGATCGCTTCACTGGCGACTAATCGACAGCCAAGCTAAGCATGCTCATGCCAAACAAACTAGTGATGGTGCATTGAACTCCCGATGAACAACGCAGCCAAAAACGTAAAAACCGCTGCCTGTAGGAATGCTACAAACACCTCTAAGACGCTAAGAGCCGTCATACCAAGCACCGAGGCCCCCGCCAAAGCCCCCCAGGCTCCCGTGTGCATCGCATAGGCATGGACTCCGACCGCCAAACCCATGATGCCCAACAAAACAGCGTGACCGGCCACCATGTTCGCCAGAAGTCGTATCGCAAGAATCGCATGCTTGATAAACAGCGAAGCGAATTCGATCACCCACAGAAGCGGGACGACCCAAACCGCTAGATACCACGGCAAACCTAATTCCGGACATATATTCTTGAGATATCCAACTGCTCCAAATGCTTGAACGCCCATATAAACACCTACCACGAATACTATCAAGGCGAAGGTGCCTGTCGTCGCCAAGGCAGCGGTTGGTGATCCAAGCCACGGAACCATCCCCGCTAAATTCAAGCCAAAGATGAAGACGAAGAAAGTCCACAGCAGTGGCATAAATCGCTTCGCATCGTGCTCGCCCATCGCCGGAACGACAACGCTGTCGCGAACGAAAAGCAAAATGCCCTCCAGGCAATTCCAGAGCTTACCCTTGGGAGCTTCACCGCTTGAAATTTTCTTTGCTAACCATCGAAGCGCGACAACCAATAACAACGCGACGACTACCTGAATGATCATATACTTCGAAATGCAGAACCCCGAGTAGGGTTCGTAGGCATTCTTGATCACGCCGAATGGTTGCGGGATCAACACTTTGCCGTCGAGCGACCGATTGTAAAAAGCAAGCTTCTCGTCGACCCATTTCGATTCGGGAGCATCTTTTATGTAGGAATTCAGGAACTCAGGGGCATCGACAGAAGCCTTCAAATCGGCCCATTTGGACGCAACCGCAGGCGTCGACGTAAGTTCGTAGAACCAAGCAAATGGCTCCTTATCTGCGTTCTCGGCCAAGTAGGCTTTCACGGGCTCGCTAGCTTGGGCAGCGTGCTTCTTGGCCCACTTTGACGCACGAGCCACTAACCCTTGCGATTGGAGGTCCAAGTACGCGTCCAATGGCCAACCTTCGTATTTATTATTCGAATGCTTCCAGGCTGTCCATGTTTGCTGGAGGCCGTCGACGTTAATCGCAGGGGCTCCGATCGACTTCAGCCCCTCGACAACCTTGGCCGCTTCGAAGTTCTGATAATCGTCGTCCAATCGGACCAGCCAAGATGGCAATTCTTCGACGCTTTTGAAATTGCTCCGCCACAACATCTTCGGCACTTCGAAGTAGTAGCTGTCTTTTATGTGGAGGATAATATTGGACATGCTTAGCCCTGAGGACGGGATTCAATCCGAATTCTGCGTATTGAAAGGGCGGATTCTAATACTAGGAACGGAAAATAACAGCCCAGTAAGGTTAGGCAGAACAAAATATGTGTTGGCCATTTTGTCGCAGCGCTCAGCGCAAGCGCTATAAACAGTACTCCCATCCGCCAGCCGACGGTTGCTAAGGGCATCGCTGCCGGATTCTTCCGAGCAAAGGCTGTATGTCGAGCGACTATCGGGGGGATCGACGTCAATAAACAGGCAATTACGGCCATCGACAGTGGCGTTGGGTCCGGGGGCGGGGTTTGTAGCATCAAAACAATCGTCCCCACGATCTGACAAAGCACGCCGAGAACGATAAAAAGCCCGATTTCTAATCGCAAAAGGATGATCTCCCGTTTTTAAGTTCGAATGTATTTAGAGAGCGGGACGGCTAGTTAGTGCTTCATCCAGCTTCGATTTTAGGGTTGGTAGCCGAATTCGTCAGAATTCGGACGCAGCTCGAAAGGCGATGTTTACTGCGCTTCCTCCGAAGTCTTACGACATCGGCTACGAATTGAAA
>JANPLJ010001340.1:0-2976 GCA_031426475.1 Pirellulaceae bacterium
AGAGGACGTTAGGTTTTTGTTTGGGAGCATCAGCGGCATGCAGAGAAGTCGGCGTCGCGAGCGACAAGGCAGCGATCAGAGTTAGGATGTATTTCATAGTTGACTCGATGAGATTTCGATGGGTTCGGACTGGCTTCATGAGTTTAGACCTCCTCAAGCATGGTCTTTGCGTCGCCGAACGTCTTTGGATGCAGATCCATCTTGTCCATCATCGAGAGGAACAAGCGGCATAACTGACGTTCGGGTTTCTCTTTGTAGTCGAGCACACGTCCACCTTGGAGCCGACCTCCGGCACCGCCGAGCACGATGATAGGCAACTCGTCGTTGTTGTGCTTTGCACCGACCATCATGCTGGAGCAGTGCATCAGCATCGTGTTGTCGAGCAACGTACGCGAGCCTTCCTGGATCCCGTCGAGCTTCCTAGCGAGGTAGGCGAGCTGCTCCATGAAGAGCTGATTCACCTTGAGATAGTCCTCGCCGTCGCTGTGCGAGAGGAGGTGATGGATCATATAATCAATGCCATGTCCGGGCTGTTGGACGCTGGGCAGATTCGGGAAACGTAGGGCGCTGTGGTCGTTGTTGAGCTTCAGCGTGGTGATGCGTGTCGTGTCTGTTTGAAAACCGAGGACGAGGATGTCGCACATCAGATTCATGTGCTCGACAATGTCCTGCGGGATGCCGTCGGCAGGACGTTGCATGTTCGGTTTGTCGAGAGTGGGCCGCCAGCCTTGCAACTCGCCGCGTTTGCCCGCGTTCTCGATCCGTTTCTCTACCTCACGCACACTGTCGAGATACTCGTCGAGCTTGCGCTGATCGTTGGTGCTGATGCCGCGTCGCAAATCCTGTGCATCGGCGAGTACGGCATCGAGCACGCTCTTGTCCGCCGGTGATGCTTCGTCTTTGAAGAGACGATCAAAGGCGAGCGCGGGGTAAAGTTCCAGCGGCGTCGGCGTGGTCGGTGAAGACCACGAGATGTGCGAGCTGTAGAGCATCGAGTAGTTCTTGTGCACCGACGGGTTAGATTTCTCGCAGGCCAGCACAAGGCTCGGCACCTTTGTGCTGCGCCCATAGGTTTGAGCGAGCAACTGATCGAAGCTCGTCCCCGAACGAATCTCCCCACCGCTGGCGATGGGCGCGCCGGAGAGCATGTTTCCTGTTTGCGACGAGTGGATGTTTCCTTTGCGCGCCTCCTCATGATACAGGCCGCGCACGAAGAGCAGCTTCTCTTTGAACTCGTTCAAAGGCGCGAGCACGCGGCCAAGCTCCATCGCCTTGCCTTCGCCCTTGGCCCACCACTCCTTCGATTGAAAGCCATTTCCGGAAAAGGTCACGCACAAACGAATCGGAGCTTCGCTCGATGCCGATGTCTTTGTCTCATCCCCCCAAACTTGCATCGATTCCAACCAAGGAAGGGCCATCGTAACGCCGATGCCTCGAAGAAAAGTTCGTCTCGCGAATTGATGGTTCTGCATGAGTGTTATTCCTTAGTTGGTGGATTGATATTCAAAAGTACCAGGCACACTCCGCGTGCCGTGGCCGACGTGGTCGCATAATCCGAAGATTCTGGACGGCTTCTCGCTGATCGCCAACAACTGGTTCCCAGGCTCTGCCTGGGAACCCAAGGAATTGCAGGCTCTGCCTGCCGAGGCGTCGTAGATTCCAATTACGCAAGAGGCGGAGCCTCCAAGACAGAGCGTTCCCAGGCAGGAGCCTGGGAACGAGCGTGTTCGTACTGGCGATCATTGAGACGTGTCATTTTTTGCAGTTCGAAGGGAAACTTTGCAATTCGAAGGGATGGCGGACGGCACGCGGAGCGCGCCTGCTACTTTTGCGATACGTTTGGCGGGTTCATGATGCGATCATTGCCTCGAATCTCTCGAAACTGTGGGCTTCTTAAGATTAACTCGACTAAATCTCCGACACGATGTCCTTCTAACTTCTTCATTTTTTCGATTAATGGCTGGTCCGATAACTGAACGCTACGTCCGAGTGCATATCCAAGTAGCTTGCGGCTGAACTGCTTCAAAAAATCTTCGCTTCTCTGATGTAACAAGTATTCTCGCAAGTCACTCATCCCTTCAACGGCCGTTCCGTCGAACAAAACTGTTTTTGTGTCTGCCTCGCGAATGCGACCGATTGCGTCGAAGCCTTCTAACGCAAAGCCAAAAGGATCGATCCGTTTGTGGCAACCGGCACACTTCTCATCACTGCTGTGACGCTCGATCAACTGCCGCTCGCTGAGTCCGGCAGGGGCCTCGTCTGGGAGTGTCGGGACACCTTGGGGAGGATTGGGGATTTTTTCGCCAAGCATGACTTCACTAAGCCAAGTGCCACGCAGAATGGCACTCGTTCGCGATGCACCGGAATGCTTTGCCAACGTGGCTGCAAAGCCTAAGACGCCACCTCGACCGTGTTCTCGCAGACCATCGATGCGCTGCCAGCCTTCGCCATCGAAAGGTAAGCCATAGTGATCGGCCAATGGTTTATTGATAAAAGTATAGTCGGCGTCAAGCAGCGAAAGAACGCTACGGTTGTTCTGAAACATATCGACGTAGAAGCGAGTGACTTCTTCTTGCATGTCGTCACGCAGGTCGATAAACGTTGGAAAGTGCCGCTCACTCTTTTCGTCCAGTTCGGCTACATCGCGTACATGAAGGTACTGGCAACCGAATTCGGTGGCGAGACGGCGAATCCGCTCGTCCTTCATCATGCGTTTCGCTTGGGCGACGAGCACATCGGGATCGTGGAGCTTTCCTGCGGCGGCGAGTTGCGTGAGTTCAGCATCGGGCGCGGATGACCATAGGAAATAGCTGAGGCGCGTGGCGATTTCCTGGTCGGTCACCGGAGCGGCCTTCGGCCCTGGTGCCGCTTTCTCACCGCGATACAGGAACGCGGGAGCGATCAACACACGAGCAAGCATCATGCGCACGGCCATGGCGTGGGGAAGTTCCTGCTTGCGCAGCTTTTGATACAGCG
>JANPLJ010001341.1:0-1412 GCA_031426475.1 Pirellulaceae bacterium
AAGCATTCAAGCAAGACGACTGGTTGGCCTTCATGATTTACATCCTAGCAACCGATCTTCAAGCCATCGCGGAGTAACGGATGTGTCTGGAAACAGCGGGCTTACGCCCGCCGCTCGCCAAATTCATGTGGCGTTCGCACAGAATCGTCGAATTCGCAATAGTTTACAAACCGATTCAGCGCAGTTAGGTTAATAGGGGCCTCGGTAGCTTCCTTCTGGACGTCGAAAGCGCCAAACTCCCCTCCCACCTGGAATTGTGCTATGACCGCTCATGCAAAATCGACACGCCGTAAGTTTTTAAAGACGACGAGCGTCGCGATCTCTGCTCCTTATGTGATCACTTCCACGGCACTTGGTAACAGCGAACGTCCACCTGCTAGCGATCGTGTAGTGATGGGCGGTATCGGTATTGGTAATCAAGGAAAGGGCGACCAAGGCGCATTCCTTCGCAATCCACATGTCCAATATGTAGCCTTGAGCGACGTGCGAGAAGAAGTCCGTAACAAAGCCAAAGCGTCCGTCGACGAGAACTATAAAAACGCGGATTGCCAAGTCTATAACGATTTTCGCGAACTGTTGGCTCGCGACGACATCGATGCCGTTCATATCGCGACCCCTGATCATTGGCACGCTTACATCACGATCGAAGCTTGCCGAAACGGAAAAGACGTATATTGCCAGAAGCCGGAAACGTTGACGCTGCGTGAAGGCCCGTTGATGATCCGCGCGGCGCGACGATACGGGCGAGTTGTCTCGGGAGGGAGCCAACGTGTGCTTGGCGACTATCGCAAGTATGTCGATCCGGCTTGGGCAGGTGAGTACGGGACCATTAAGTCGATCAATGTAAAAGTCGATCCGCTTCCGCAGTTGTGCAATTTGCCGGCCGAAGAGATGAGCGAGAAGATCGACTGGGACATGTGGCTTGGTCCGGCACCATGGGCACCGTATAACTCGAAACGCTGTAGCGGAAGCTACTCGATCAACGGATCAAGCTGGCGTTCGTTTAGCGACTATTCGGGAGGTGGCATGACCGATTGGGGAGCTCATCACTTTGGTGGGGCTCTGTTCATATGCGATGTTCGTGAACTCCAGCCTGAAGAAATCACGTATCACGATGATAAAGATGGGAAGTACCTCGGCTACCGTTATCCGAACGGACTGATGCTTTACCACAATCGTCCGAAGACCGACAACCTTGTTATTGAAGGAACCCCGGGTGAGAAACTGGCCGCCAAGCCAGTGCCATCTTATCGAGGTGACGGAAGTATCTATGGCGACTTTGTTGACTGTGTTAAGACTCGCGAAAAGCCGTTCCGTGATATTGAGTTAGCCGTAAACACAGCCGTCGTTAGCCATTTGGGGAATATCGCTTACGAATTAAGACGCTCGTTGAAGTGGGATTCGGCGAAGCA
>JANPLJ010001342.1:0-2427 GCA_031426475.1 Pirellulaceae bacterium
ACACAACGACATCCCGAACGAGTTTTTGCATCGCATGCAACTGTTCGATACTCAAAACTTTCTTGGTAGTGAAACCATAATCGGTCGTCTGACGTTTGGCGATCTCAAGCTCCTCTGTTCGATTCGGATAGCGAACATGAATCTTCAACAGAAATCGATCCAGCTGGGCTTCTGGGAGCGGGTAGGTGCCTTCGGTCTCGACGGGGTTTTGCGTGGCAAGCACAAAGAATGGATCCGGCAGAGTATAGGTCTTGCCGCATACCGTCAGTTGACGTTCCTGCATCGCTTCCAAAAGCGCACTCTGCGTTTTGGGAGGCGTTCGATTAATTTCGTCTGCGAGTATCACATTCCCGAACAGCGGACCTTCTACGAAGCGAAAGACACGCTTTCCCGTCGTATGATCTTCCTCCAAGACTTCTGTTCCAGTGATGTCGCCGGGCATCAAGTCTGGCGTAAACTGAATGCGACGGAAGGTAAGATCGATGATCGATGCCATGGTCGAGACCAACATCGTTTTGGCTAAACCCGGCATCCCTTGCAGGATACAGTGCCCGCGACAAAGCATGGCGATCAGGAGCTGTTCAGAAACATCCTCCTGTCCAACGATGACACCGGCAAGCTGTGTTCTAAGATCCATGTACTGTTCGTGCATTCGATCAATCGCTTCAGCCGCGTCGAAAGGTTTTTCTTTTACATGCGGCACGCGGCCATTGTCGTTGGTCGGAATGCGTGTTGGCGTGTTCGTATCTGGTCGATTCATATTGTCTCTCGTGTCTATTTCGTTTCAGATTTCAGAGCTTCTTCGGCACTGATCAATTTATCGCTGTTAGTATCGATCGTCGCGAACTGCTCATCTGTCCCAGGAAACTCATCCCGAGTCAGATCATCGTCTTTATTGCGGTCCATTCTTACAAACCAGTCAGGCCCTTCGGTATGCACCACCGATCCGGTTGGTACGGAACGAATCGCAGCCAACTCGCCATGCACCAAAGGTCCTAAACCTATACATACCCGGAGCGGAGCTTGCGTCTCCTGTTGAGTCAGTTTCCCGTCATGATTTCCATCGAACTTCGTGAGAAGACTGCTCAAGTCACGCAATTCTCGAGTGGTGTATCGCGCATCATCATTTGGATCTAACTCTGGAAGCAATGGATAGCCGTCATAAACTGCGCCTATGGAGATCTGATCGCTCACGCCAGATTGGACGGCCGAGAAGTCCACGACACAGTTGTCCAGTGAGATTCGAATTGACGAACCTTTCGGCGATAATTGGACGGCGGCTTCGTGAGTTCGACTTGAAGTTCTAAGCAACTTCATCATTGCCGAAGCTGGATTCTTCGAGTTAAAAGCGATCGAGAACGTAACATCAGGTTCCATCGATGCCATCGCAGTAATTTCAGTGGATTCGAAGACTCCGTTCGCATCCTGATCCAATCTTGGAACCAATCGTGTTGTTGAATCGGTGCTTTGGTTATACCGAGCGGCAAGTTGCTCGTAGGCTAGTGCCGCGGCATCGACTTTCGGAATTCTAAACAGCAGCTTCCCTGGTCCTGTTGAAGTGGCTTGGATTCGATGATCGGGTGCGGCTTGATCTATCTCCGTCGTCTGAACGACACCATCGCGATTCAGGTCGCATTCGATGAATGACTCCGCTGCTCGTTGCAACTCGTCGGTCGATACGACGCTGTCACGATCTCGATCAAGGATGTTGAAAACGGGATTTTGATTGCAGCGGAATCGCTGAAAATTATCGTTGAGAAACAACAGCACTGGTCCGTCGATCCAGTGATCGAGTAACCATCGTACTTCCTTTTCGCTTGGCACAGTACCTGTCGCTGAAACGTAGTGACGAATTCGCTCGTTCGTCTGTGCTTCAGAAGGAAACATCGATGGCGCGAGGGAAGCTATGGCGGCCAACAGCGATGGCTTTTGCTGAGCGGCATCGTTCGTAAGCTGCTTGACACGTTGTTCTCTTGCCATCTGATAGGGAAGTCCGTCGATGGTGATGGAGAATTCGACGACAATCGGTTCGCGAGGCAACGCGAGAAGCAAGCGTAGATTCGGATCCTTCTGATCAGCTTCGTTATAGACTTCGAGCGGGCTCTTACGAAATTGATACTGAGGGAACTTACCGCTTGGCATCGTGGGCATCGCCGGCGGTCGAGCTTGTGTCGGCGTGACGGCGGGCGCCGGCTTGGCTGACGATAGCACTTTGACAGGTACTGATAACGGTAGTTCTGCTGCATTGATATTGGATGCGCAGGGGAAGCAAGTCATGAAAGCGCAAAATGCCAAATAGACTCGTTCCCGGACTCCCGTTTGGGAGCGCACCGTCTTGGAGGATCTCGAAGAAAATAGGAATTTGTTCCCCCCCTCTCCCCAGTCTTCTGGGGAGAGGGGGACGGGGGGTGAGGGGCCGAATCGCTT